>JASLYJ010000016.1 GCA_030739855.1 Alphaproteobacteria bacterium
ATTTGAAGGGACAGCCTCGATTGGTCTCCAGCATCGGAAACATCCCGGCCTTCAGAAACTCATCGAGATCTCCACTGAGATAAGGCGAAACGATCCCCTCAATCATCTTCTTCACGGTGCGTTCGCCGGATATGTGCAGGCCGTCCTCGTCCTGCCAGGCGATATTGAGGGGAAGGCGGCTGGTATCTCCCCGGTGATCCCGCCACCAGTCGATCATTTCCGAAAAGGGTTCCTCGCCGCCGTCTATCACCATGAAGTCTATGTAATCGTGCTTTTTCAGGAATTTCAGTCGGCGGTCGGATTCGGGATCGATATTGGGACCGCCGGCGATAATCAGGGTTTCAGGGCATGTTTTCTGGATATATCCGCCGATAGCGCGGTTGAGATTCTTATTCCAGCCGTAATTGGAAAGCCCGACAATATCAGGAGACGCCTCGGCGACCGCAGCCAGGAGCTTTTCGGGATGCTTGAAAAGGGAAATATCCACATCCGCGCCATGCTGGCTGTCGGCATAGGCTTTGATATAGCCGATACCCAGCGGCACACCCAGGGCCGCGTCCTTGACGGAATGGGTATGAGCCAGATCGGCGAGATATATTTTAATGGGGCGGTCCATGAGTTTTATAACTACTGGCTTAGACATTTTCATTTACCCAGCACTTTATCAAGTCGGTTCAACTCTTCTTCAATAACAGAATCCCAGCCAGAAAACTCGTTAGGCAGATCATTTACAAAATGTAGTGCTCCCTCTCCACGCTGAGGTCTTGCAACCCAGTTATTACGAATGATGTTGCCCAAATTATCGAGAAAAAGCCGCTCTATCTCATTAATTAGTCGCTTATATGTTTGCGAAAATGTCCTTTCACCATTGTCAAAATTGACATATTTTTGGTAAATGATAGCCCCGGTGTCGATACCCTCGTCTATCAAATGAATAGTTACTCCAGAGGGCGTATTATCGTAAAAGGACCAAAAATTAGGGTGAGCACCTTTGTTGTAGGGAAGATAGGATATGTGCAAATTAATAACTGGGCACAAAACACTATTAAGAAAATCACCTTTTAGGATGTGGAGATACCCAAAACTGATAATTAAATCATAATCAACAACATCAATTTTCTCATCAGTATGGTGAACCTCACAATTCGCATCAACTAAAGCACCTATTAATTTAGTTTGCTCTCTATCATAACCAAGAAATAGTATGCGTTTTACCGGGTTAATAGACGCGTTTAAAACAACTATTGAACTATTAGTCATTTTTTTCTACCTTCTGCAAACCAACATTTTAGCATTCCAATTGTAAAGCCGAACTCTTTGCACAGCTCTTTCGCTTTCTTTAATGCTTCAGCTCGCTCACGCTACTTCGCTTCAGCCATCTCTTTTTCAAGCTGTTCCACCTCAGCTT
The DNA here is from genome assembly GCA_030739855.1 of Alphaproteobacteria bacterium. Classification (GTDB taxonomy): domain Bacteria; phylum Pseudomonadota; class Alphaproteobacteria; order UBA11136; family UBA11136; genus UBA11136. Next base: position 1,409 of record JASLYJ010000016.1, read on the forward strand.
TCAGTTCTTCGTAACTCTTCATACCAACATCTCCCTACGTGTTAATTCAGTCTTAGTACGTATGACAAACCCACCACAGGGCTGGACCCCAGCAGCGCGGTCCAGATCCAGGACCTGCTGGGCCGCCTGCAACCGCGCACCGTGATGCTGCATGAAGGACGGGCATCTTTAACGGTCCCTTCAGGAAATTTGAATCCTCGGATTCGCCGCTGATCAGCGCTTATTGCGACCTCATGCCGGTTCTTCACGAAAGAACGGCGGCAGGCTGAACGGCCGTACCCCGCGGCGTCAATTCGAGGGCCGCTCGCTCGTGCGCCAGGCCTGGAACATGAGCACCGCCCACAGCTTGTGCTGATGGTTGCGGCGTCCCGAAAGGTGTTCCTTCCACGCCTTGCGCACCGGCGCGGGCGCGAAGAATCCCTCTTCCTCGATCCGTGATCGCGACAACAGGCCCTCGGCCCAATCGCGCAGCGGCCCTCGCAGCCAAGAATCGAGTGGCACACCAAAGCCAGTCTTGGGACGCGCTACCAGTTCCTCCGGCACATAACGGTGTAACACCTGACGCAACAGCCATTTGCCGCGGCCGTCGCGGATCAGCATATGGGGAGGAAGACCGGCGGCGAATTCCGCCACCCGATGGTCGATTAGCGGCACCCTGGCTTCGAGGCTGACGGCCATGCTGGCGCGGTCGAGCTTGGTCAGAATGTCATCGGGCAGATAGCCCATCGTATCCATATATCGCATACGCGCCATCAGTTCTGGCAAGTCGCGCACCAACCCCGGATCATCCCATATCTGTTCCCCTTCGCGCGCGACCTCACCAATCAGCGATTCCGGGTCAGGCCACTGGCTTACCAGCCGCCCGTAGAGATCGGCGCCATCAATGCTGGGCAGCATTCGGGCCAGTTTGTGCATGCGGTCCCCGGTCAGCACATGGCGCAGTTTAGGCGGCGAGAGCGCGAATAACATGTCCCACAGCCACGGCGGAATGGTGCGCAGGCAAGAGGCGGCGGCGCCTCTTAAAGCAACCGGAGTACGCTCCAGGCGTTGCCAGGCCCCCGCCGCCAGACGGTGGCGGTTATAGCCCGCGAACATCTCGTCACCGCCGTCACCCGACAGCGCCACGCTTACCCGGCGGCTTGCCAGCCGCGACACCAGATAGGTGGGAATCTGGGAGGAATCGGCGAAGGGTTCGTCATAAATGTGCGGCAGGTTTGGAATCACCGCCCGTGCATCGGCTGGCGAGACGGTAAGTTCCGTATGATCGGCGCCGAGATGACAGGCCACGGCGGCGGCTTCATCTGATTCGTCGAAGGCGAACTCGGTAAAACCGATGGAGAAGGTTTTCACCGGCCTTGAGCTCTGGGCCTGCATCAGGGCAGTGACGGTGGAACTGTCCACGCCGCCGGAGAGAAAAACCCCCAGCGGCACATCGGCCACCATGCGTCCCTTCACCGCATGGCGCAACAGATCGTCCAGCCGGTCGGTGGCTTCGGTGTCATCGAGGTCCCCTTGCCGGGCATGGGCGGAACGGGTGATTTCCCGCAAATCCCAATAGTACCGGATTTCCGGTTCACTCCCCTCGCGCAAGGTGAGAAAGGCGCCCGGTTCGAGCTTGCTCACACCGGCATAGATACTACGCGGCGCCGGCACATAGCCAAAACGCAGATACGCCGCCAGCGCATCACGGTCCACCGTTGCCTTCCCGGCGGGATGGGCACGCAGGGCCTTGAGTTCGGAGGCAAAGAGAAAATGGCCGCCACAGCGGCCCCAGTAGAGCGGCTTGATGCCGAGACGGTCGCGCGCCAGGCAGAGCGTGTGTTCGGCCTTGTCCCACAGGGCGAACGCGAACATGCCGGTCATGCGCCCCAGCGCCGCCTCGAGACCCCAGGCGGCGATGGCTTCCACCACCACTTCGGTATCGCATGGTCCGCGAAAGATCACGCCCTCCTCCTCCATCTCGGCACGCAGTTCGGGGAAATTATAGACCTCCCCGTTATAGGCAATGACGTAGCGGCCATCGGCGGAAACCATGGGCTGGTGCCCGGTAGGGGAAAGATCGAGGATGGCGAGCCGACGATGCCCCAGCCCAAGCCCGGCGGCGGCATCGGCCCAGACGCCATCGCCGTCGGGACCGCGATGGCAGAGGCGCGCGGCCATGCCTTCGGCCCGCGCCAGAAGGTCAGCCTCCGGCGTGCGTCTGGCGAGGTCAATGAAACCGGCAAAACCGCACATGAGGGTGTTTTTCTAGAGCGGCGGGGCCGCCCGGTATCTCCAGCGCCCGATTATTTTTTCCAACCCAGAGATTCCCTAAGGTCGCTCACCGCATGGGTCTGAATCAGGTTCATGCGGTTTCCCGAGTGGGGATAGCCCAGGGCCGTTACCAGAATCAGGTCATCGTCGTTGAGAATGCCGCGCCGCCACAGTTCCTCGAGACATTTCACTACGTGGTCGGTGGAAGTCTTGGAAAAGGGGATATCCACATGTACGCCCTGGGCGCCCCAGAACAGGTTGAAGCTGCGCGCCGCCATGGCGTCGTTGCTGACGGCTATGATCGGCTGGCGCGGACACCGCGCCGCCGTCATGCGGGCGGCATAGCCGGAGATAGTGACGGCGACGATCTTGGTGATGGGCAGCGAACGGCAGATCAGGGCCACGGCATCTTCCATGGCCTGGGGCACGCCGGTGGGCCGGGCGCCGCGGCGCACCACCTCGTGCCCGTCGTCGAGCCGCGCTTGAAGATCGGTTTCGGCGGCGTCGGCCACCTGCCGCATGACTCCCACCGATTCCGTGGCGTGGGCGCCCACCGCCGTTTCCCCCGACAGCATGGCGGCGGAACAGCCGTCGAGCACGGCATTGGTGATGTCGCTGACCTCAGCCTTGGTGGGAAATGGATTCTCGATCATGGTATGGAGCATTTCGGTGGCTACGATCACCGGCTTACCGTAGCTGTGGGACACATCGAGGATGCGTTTCTGGAACAAAACCAGGTTTTCGAGATTGGTTTCCACCGACAAATCGCCACGGTCGATCATCACCGCGTCGGTGGCCTCCACGATCTGTTCGAGATTATCAAGCCCGCCCTGATTTTCCACCTTGGAGACGATGCGCGGCCAGTTGCTACCGCATAGTTCACGCACCGCGTTCACGTGTTCGGCGGAATCCACGAAGCTGATGCCGATGTAATCAATACATTGCTCGCAGGCAAAGGCCACCATGTCCCGGTCACGCTGTGTCACGCCCTCTCCGACCAGGGAAAGCAACGGCACGTTGATGCCCTTGCGGCTCCTCAGTCTCCCCGGCCCCTCAGCGCGGAGGTGGATGTCCTGGCCTGCGACCTTTTCCACGGTGAATTTTAATGTGCCGTCATCGGCCAGAATCATGTCACCTTCATTCACCTCTTCATGCAGGGAGGGCCGGTTGACAGGCACTTTTTCGGAACCGTCATGTCCTTCCCCGGTGGTCAGCACCACCGTGTCGCCGTGCGCGAATTCGGGCTCGTGGGTGAGGTCGGTGGTGCGTATCTTGCGTCCGGGAATATCGAGAAGGACCGGTATCTCGGGCACCACCTCGCGCAGCATGGCGATGGCGGCGACATGCCAGTCAAGATCGCCGTGGGAGCTGTTGAGCCGGGCCACGTTCATCCCTGCCGCCGCCAGCTCGCGCAGGGCGGATTGGTTGTTGGTAGCGGGGCCGATGGTGCAGACGATACGGGTCGCGCTCATGTTTCGTCATCCTCGATAAACAGATCGGTTCCTTGCAGCGCAGCGATCACCTCCGGCCGCATGAGATGGGCGTTGGGGGCCTTGCCACCAAGCAGCATAGCCCGCATGTCGGTGCCGCTGATATGGGTAACCGACCGGGAAGCGGTCTGTTCATGGGGACAGGTCTGTTCGGTAACAATGCTGTCACAGCGCTCACAGAAATAGGGCCCGTGCAGATACATGATTTTGATCCCGAGATCACCGTCGAAACGGCGCGCCAGATCATGGGCCTCGTAGATGCCGTAATAATCGTCAGCCCCGGCATGGTCGCGGCCGATGATGAAATGGGTACAACCGTAATTGCGCCGGATGAGGGCGTGGAATACGGCTTCGCGCGGACCAGCGTAACGCATATAGGTGGAGAGAATACCCAGCGCCACCTTGTCGGCGGGATAAAACTCCTCGATCAGGATGCGATAGCCGCGCAGGATCGCCTGCGGCGTGTAGTCACCTTTTTTCTTTCGTCCCACCAATGGCTGGATAAAGAGGCCATCCACCTGTTCCATGGCGATACGCTGTAGGTATTCATGAGCCCGGTGGGGCACGTTGCGGGTCTGAAACCCCACCACGCTTTTCCATCCCCTTTGCGCGAACAGGGCGCGGGTTTCCTCCGGCGCCAGTTCGTCGTCGGAAAAATCAAAGGCAGCGCGTTTGGTCAGCGCCACCGCGCCACCTATATAATGGTCGCCGCCGGCCATAAAAAATGCCACGCCGGGATGGGCAACATCGGCGGTGCCGTATACCTTTTCGGTCACCGTCGCCTTGTCGCAGGTAAAGACGCTTTCCGGACGCAGTTCCCCCACCTGTTCGTCATCATAGACCAACGCCACCCGAGGTAGGCCCTTGAGCCGCCCTGCCGTTTCCCCATCCACGTCCAGAACCACGGGAAGAGGGAAAACCGCGCCCGCCGGAAGCCGCATGGTTTCCACGGTGGCGTGGAACTCGTCCTCGTTCATGAAGCCGGCAAGCGGTTTGAAGGCACCCAGCCCCAGCTTTTCAAGCTCCAGATACTGGGGGCGGGTAAGGACGAGTTCGCTCATGGCTGCCCGCCTATTTCCCCATCCCGCCCAAGGGAGGCAGGCGGTCCATGATGTCGCGCACCACCGCACCCGTGTCGAGATCATCGGCAGCCGCCACCATCATGTGGGGATTGTCCGGCGCATGCCACGGCATGTCCACCCCCACCACGTGGGGCATTTCCCCGGAATCCACCTTGGAGTACAGCCCCTGGGGATCGCGGCCGCGCACCAGGTCCAGCGACGCCTCGAGATAAATCTCGAAATAGTCGGAAAAGTGTTCCCGGTTCCAGGCCAAAAGGTCGGGATGGGCATAGAGAGCCGCCACGATCACGACGAGACCCTGGCCATCCAGCATAGCGGCAAGATTCTGTATGCGTTGTATCTGAAGGCGGCGGTCGGACTCGGTAAAACCCAGGGAGTTGCCGAAGAGCGCCCGCACCTCGTCGCCATCAATCCTCACCAGGGCCGGCAGGCGGTGCTTCATAGCCTCGTAGAGCGCCGTGGCTAGCGTTGTCTTGCCGGCGCCCGACAGCCCGGTAATCCAGATCACCATTCCCGGATATTTCCCTCCGTCATATCCTTCTTCCCGCCGCACGGCGCAGACGCAACCATACATCCACCAGCGCCATGACCTGAAGGATGATCAGCACCGGCTCGAAGGGCAACCTGTATTTAGGCGCGGTGATGGGACCGCTGATAAGCAGGAAATACAACATGCCGGCAACAGCCAGAAACGCCATCCATCCCGAAATCCTGGCAAGAAAGACAAAACCGTAAATCTGCAGCAGTGAGGCAAGGACGGCGCCGACGATGCCAATGGCGACCACCGCCAGATAGACCGGCGACGCTTTCTGCATATAACGGGCAATCCGCGATGTGAGGTCGAGGTGGGAGGTGCCCACAAAACTAGGATGGGGCAGATTACGCGCACGCAGATCACCCCCGATGGCGGGCAAAAGAAAATTAACGGCCATGCCATAGCCCCATGATTTAAGAATGTCCGCCGGGGGCATCCTGGACAGCCGGGCCAGGGAAAAATCCTTCATGGCCCTGTCGCTGGCGAATATATCCATGCTATCTGTATCCAGTCCTTGTGACTCCGTCCCGGCTTGGAATTCCTCCCGCAGCTCTTTCACGGCCTCATCCAATTGGATGCCCTGGGTGTGGGAAAGCACCCCCGGAACAACCCAGTATAGAAGGTGCGCACCCCCTTGCGACGTTAGGGCAAGGGTATCGTAATGAGAAACATTACGGTGCAGCCACGGCGCCAAGGGCAGGGCCACGGCCACTATAAAAATAAGCCCGGCAAAGAGGCCCTGGCACCAGTCGCGCTTCCGCAACAGGGACACGGCCACAACCAGGAGGACCATGGCCAGGGGTAGATACTGGGCAACCGCCCGTACCATGATGGCGGCGCCGAGAAACAACCCGGCCCATGCCGCCCAACGCACCGAGCCGGTTTCGAGGAAACGCACGGATGCGTACAGCATGGCCGTGAAGGGAAGCATGAAGAAACTGTCTGCCAGCACCGAAGCGCTCATGATCACTAGGTTCGGCCAGACGGCGGCCAGCATCCCCGCCACAGAGCCTACGCCTACAGACAGTCTTGCCCCGATCATGCCCACCAGAACACAGGTGACGGCGTCGAGCAGGGCCTGAACCACCAGCACCGCGAGCAGCGATGGTCCAAACACGCCCATCAGCCCCGCCAGAAACAGGAAATATCCCGGCATGCGGCCGCCACTGGCGGTGTCCGCGAAGGTTCCGTGCTCCAGCAGGGAAAGGGCATTGGCCCAGTACAGCCACGCATCTTCGGTGAGAAGGAACCCCGGCTCCATGGGCATGGCGGCTACGTTGACCAGCCGCACCACCACCGCCGCCACCCAGATGACCAGAATCATTCGTAAGGACAGGGCACCGGGGATGAATGCGATTACGGAGTCTTTCCACATGATGAGAGAACGTATCCTTTATCCGGCCAGTGAGCGCAACCACAACTCCACGCCCACAAGCCGTTCCAGCACAAGTCCCGCGGAACGGGCGCCGGCCCGGCATGTGTCCACCAGCGCCGTCAGCTTTCCCTTCTCGGCATAGGCCGCTAACCGCGAGTCGGGCCCCGTCAGGTCGTCGAGATATTCTCCCGCGCCATTGGTGTCGGCGAACCATTCCTCATAGGGCAACCACAGGCCGATCTTGCGGCGGTGGATGAGTTCATGGGGCAGATGGCGTTCGGCAATACGCTTGAGCAGCGGCTTGGTGTCGCCTCCCGGCGCACGGAGGGCGTGAGGCAGGCTGTTGACGAAATGCAGCAACGGCATGTGAACAAAAGGCACCCGCGCTTCCACCGAGGCCGCCATACTCATCTTGTCCTGGCGCACCAGAAGCGATTCAAGGTAGGCGGCTTGGTCCACGGCAAACAGACGGTCACAAAAATCGGAGAAGCGGCGGCTGGCCGCCTCCCGCGCCCCTGGTTTCGGTACAAGACCAGGGAACACCTCCTGGACCGCCTGAAAATCATGATAGACGGAAGCATAAGCGGCGGCATCACGGCCGCCCAGACGCCGCATTCCCGCGACCGGCCACAGGGCCGGTAAAAACCGGGTGGGCAACAGCCGCGCCAGACGTTCCTGCCACCGGGTCTTGTTCCATACCGCGTAACGCTGGTACCCGCCGAACATCTCGTCGGCCCCCTCGCCGGTTAGTACCACCTTGGTGTGTTTGCGGATACGCTCACACAGCAACATCAGGGTGACACAGCCACCATGGGGAAGCGGGCCTTCCATGTGACGCACTGCGCGCGGAAGTGCCCGGGCATAATCCTCCGCGGAAATGGCAACCTCATGATGATCGAGGCCATGGCGTTGCACCACCATATCCCGATAGCGCCCCTCGTCATAGGGATGATCGCCAAGAGAAACCGCAAAGGAGGAAAGCCTACCGGAGGTCTCTTCCTGGGCCAGCGCCGCCACCAGACTCGAATCCACGCCTCCGGAAAGCTGCACGGCATAGCCCACGTCGCTGGCCAGATGTGCCTTCACTGACTCTTCCAGCGCCGCATGTACCCGTTCCTCGGCATCGGCCCGGCCCAGTTCAGGATCGGGGCGCAGAGTCTCCAGGGGATCGCAGAAACGGCGTTCCGACGGGGTTCCTCCAGCCAGAGGTACCGTCACCAGTGTACCGCCTGGAAGACGTTCGATTCCCCGGCAATTGCTCAATCGTCCCGCGGCCCAGCCGAAGGTGATGAGTTCCGCCAGCGCCTCTTCATCCACCTGTGGCTGGTGCAGGCGAAACAGCGACCGCATTTCGCTGGCGAAGGCCACCGTAGTCCCGGCATGCATCATGTAGAGCGGTTTAATCCCCAAGGGGTCGCGCGCCGCCAGCGCCACGCCACGTTCCCGGTCCACAAGGCAGAAGGCGAACATCCCTTCCAAACGATCCAGGACATCCTCGCCCCAGTGCAGATAGCCTTTGAGCACCACCTCGGTATCGCCGCTGGTGCGCAGGCACACGCCTTCCTGTTCCAGAGCCAGGCGCAAAGCGCGGTAATTGTAGATCTCGCCGTTAAAGACCAGGCTGCAGCGCCCCGAGGCGTCGCTCATGGGCTGGTCGGCCTGTGACCCCGGGTCGAGAATGGCCAACCGCCGGAACACCAGCGCCAAACCCGGCTCGGACACAGTACCTCCGGAATCGGGTCCGCGATGGAAAAGGTCATCTTCCATCCCAGCCAAAAGACTAGGGGCAAAACAGCGTCCCGGTTCGAACAAGGCGGCAAATCCGCACATGGGCGCTAGGAACTTTCCCCGGCTGGGTTCTTTCCGGCAACGCTCTCAATAAGGTCTGCATAACGTTTGGCGATTACCGGCAGTGAAAACCGTTGCGCCGTCTTGCGCCCGGCCTCGGCCAGACGCCCGCACAGCCCCTTGTCGATAAGGAGCCGGTCGATGGCGGCGCCCAGCGCCGCGGCACTCCCCGTGGGCACCATGATACCTGTCTCGCCGTCATTGAGAATATCGGCGGGCCCATGGGGCGCCCATGTCGAAATCACCGGCACCCCAGCGGCTAGCGCCTCCACCAGAACATGGCCAAATCCCTCCCATCGCGAGGGCAGGACGAAGAGGGTGGCCTGGGCGAGCCATTTTTCGGGATGACTCTCGAAGCCCGGCATCAGGACCCGGTCAGCTACGCCCTTCGACCGAGAAAGGGCCTCCAGCGCCTCGCGCTCCGACCCTTCGCCGAGAATCACAAGCCGCGTCCTGGCGTCATCAAGGTCGGCGAAGGCTTCGATCAGAAGATCGAAGCCCTTCTGCCGGTGCAGCCGCCCACACCCCACAATCAAGGGGCCGTTTAAGGGGACTTCCTGAATGCTGTCCTTCACAGCCTGGGTCGCCGCGGCGATACCCGCCACATCCACTGGATTGTGAATGGTGACTGTGCGCCCGGGGTCGAGGGCGCAATCCTCCACCAGTTCTTCGCGCACGCCTTCCGACAGAGCCACCACGGCGTCGGCGCGCCCGTAGGCCCACCCAATCAGCCTGCGGCGCAGCCAGCCGAGATCATCGCGATGGCGGTGTGAATTGGTTTCGCGCAGAATAAGCCCGGGACACGACCTCAGGCCCGCAACCGCCATGGAGGCTGCCACATTGGCGTCGGGCATGGAAGAAAACAGGATATGGGGGCGCTCGCACTTCACACGCCCGCGCAAGGGCCCCAGCGTCCACCGCAGGTGTGGCGCATTCAAGTCCACCAGCGGCACATGGCCGGCAAGCCAGTTCCGCGCCGGACCGTCTGTGCGCCCGGCGGCCAGGGTAGCGGCAAAACGGTCACGCGGAAGAGCGCCGGCGAGATTGACCAGAGTGCGCTGTGACCCGCCGCCGTCAAGGTCCGGCAGGAAAAACAGGATGCGGCAGGGAGACGTCATAAAGGCTTTCGAAAGAGCCACCAGTTGAGGTCATCGAGACCGGAAGTCCAGCTCCAGAAGAAACCGTTGGCCACGGGCTCAATCTCAGGGAAAAGGTCAATCCACATGCCGCCGAAGTCGCGTTTAAACAACAGGCCGTGGAGAAAAAAAGCTTTCTCCGGTAATGGATTTTTCCTAAAATCGGTCATAGAATGGCGTGGCAAAAAGACGCATTTAAGATGCTTGTCGGGGCTTACATATGGCCATATAAAGTACAGTCTAATAGAGGCTGTCTGGACAGTATCGAAGTGAAAACGGGGGACTCAAAATGGACCACATTTCATCATTTATAGAAAACGGAATCATTGAATTTGGCCCGATCATCGACAAGAAAAAATGTGCCGAGCTGTACGAAGATGTGCTCAAAACCAGAGATTGGTCTGAGAACCTTTTCAGAAGCCAGGAGGAAGTGGAGAAGGACCCCAAATTCGACAAGGCAAATCCCGGGCTAGGCGTATTCAATTTGGCGGAAAAATACGATTTAAGCTTTATTGAGGATAATGAGATTGTCAAAGACCACCTCGAAAGGATTTTGGGGCTGGACTATGAGATTTTACTGAAAAAATTCATCTGCGGTGTGCCGCCAAATTGGGTGCCGAAGTGGCTGATGCCTGAAGCTACCAGAAAAGTGGGTGCCAACATGGGCCGCTGGATCAAACCTGAATACAGAGACATTACCTATTTTAGAGGCCTTGAATACCACCAGGATTTAATCGATCACCCCGGTCAAACCGGTGAGTATGTGACCTTTTATGTATACCTGGACGATGTCGATATAGGCATGTCAGCGCTTAACGTTGTAGCAAAAAGCCACATGTATGGTGCCACGATGTTCCCGCATTGTTTGGAAAACGAGGATAAGGAAGCCTGCACGATCGATTACGGACCGGATGAGAACCATATGACTACGCTGAACACAAAGGTCCTGCCAGCTGAGCGCGGGTACGCCTTTCTATGGTCCTCGATCACCTTGCACGGCACGAGGCCTCAGACATCGGACAAAGCGAGAATCTCGCTTCGCTACACGTTCAAGAAGAATGACAACAACAAGAAAAACGAACTCATCAATGATTTACTGAACAGTTCCGAAGGGCCACTGACGACAGAAGAAGGAAGAGACGACATCAATCTCGAAACTTTTGAACAGGTAAAGTTCGACAAGGTCTTAAGATAACATCCGGTTGACGGGATCGCCTTCCGACTTGTTTCACCGATAAGCTTTGCCCCCAACGGCGACCCTTGGCGTTCGTGCGGGACCTGGTTCTTTTCAACAGATTTCTCCATGCGCCATGATTTAGCCTGACCCGTTAAACATGGGTTATCTGATTCTGTCCGAAGCAACCCTGCCGCTTCTGCAGTGGCGCGTGACCATTCAGCACCCCGCGGACAGGGTGGCGGCAAAACAGGCACGGGGAAGGGCGCCGGCCAGATTGACCAGAGCGCGCTGTGACTCGCCGCCATCGAGATCGGGCAGTAAGAACAGGATGCGACAGGGGGACGTCATCAAGGCTTTCGGAAAAGCCACCAGTTAAGGTCATCGAGACCGGTGGTCCGCCTCCAGAAAAAGCCATTGGCTACGGGCTCGATCTCGGGGAAGAGATCAAGCCACATGCCACCGAAGTCGCGTTTGAACAACAAGCCCTCATGGCCGCGATAGGGGATACTCACCGGCGTTTGCGAAAAATATTCCAGAGACAGCACATAACGCGCGGCCACGCGGTGGATTCCGCCATAGGCCGTTTCAAGGTCCTCGGGCGGCACGTGGATCAGAACACCCGATGTAAAGACAAGATCCACGGCCCCGTCATCGAGGGGGAGTTTTGTGGCTACGGCGTCGAACAGACGGTCGGGCGGCACCACCTCATCCGCCACCAGCCGTTCGCGGGCATGGGCGTTGGGCTCCACGGCAAAGAGCTCGGCATTGGTGATTCCCGCCAATGCTCGCAGGTTGATGCCGATATTGGCGCCCACTTCGAGAATCGAGGCCGGCGGATTGTCCTTCACATGGGAAAGAATCTCGGTAAAAGCGCGCGCCGCGTTGCCCATGGTTTCTTCGGTGGCGCGGTTGCGCGCCACATAGTCGTCGCCGAAGTCACCTCTCCAGGCATCGATGGGAGTATCACTGGGGGTCATGGTTTTCCCGTGTTCTTTGTTTCCATTCCTTCAATGTCCGGCCATTGCAAGGCCGTGCCCCTTGTAAGCGCGCATTTGGCCTTGCGCCCGAGAACTTCTCCGTAATGCTTTGGCGGAAGTCCGTGGCCGGGGCGGATAGAGCGGATATTTTCTTCCGTGAATGCCTCACCCTGCGCAATATCCTTCACAACATAAAGAGAGCGCCGGAAGAAGGCGTTGTCTTTTTCGCCGGGGGTCCGTTCGTAACACACGTTACCAAGTGCTTCCCAGGCGGCGCGGCATTCCCGTGTCAGGGCTCGCAACTCCGGCGGTTCCAGGGAAAACATCGCATCGAGCCCGCCGTCATCACGGCTTAAGGTGAAATGCTTTTCAATGAGGCAGGCCCCAAGCGCAACCGAGGCCACGGCAACACCAATGCCGGGCGTGTGATCGGATAAACCCACTGCCACCTCGAAGTTAGCCATCATGTGGGGGATCGTCCGCAGGTTGGCTTCTTCCGGTAGTGCCGGATAAGCGCTGACACAATGCAGCAGCGCCAATCCGCCGCCGCCATTTTCCCGCGCGCTGCGAACCGCCGCATCGATCTCCTGCCGGTTCGCCATGCCGGTGGAAATGATCAATGGCTTTCCCGTCACGGCTGTCCGGGTGATCAACGGCAGGTCCACCGCTTCGAAGGAAGCAATCTTGTAGGCGGGACAATCCAGTTTTTCCAGAAAATCCACCGCCGTTTCGTCGAAGGGGGAACTGAAGACGATCAGCCCAAGTTCCCGGCCTTTGTCAAAAAGAGCCTCGTGCCAATCCCAGGGAGTGTGGGCTTCCTGGTAAAGATCGTAAAGTCCACGCCCGTTCCACGGACCGCCTTTGATACGGAACTCCGGGCCATCATGGTCGATGGTGATGGTGTCGGCGGTATATGTCTGGAGCTTGACCGCATCGGCCCCGGCATCTTTCGCCGCTTCCATGATGGCCAACGCACGGTTCAAATCGCCGTTGTGGTTCCCCGACATCTCGGCAACCACGAAAGGCGGATGCCCAGGCCCGATGGGGCGGCCACCAATGTTCAAGGATGCCGATGTCACGTTTGAAGCTCTTCGTGAGGCGGCCCGGCCAACTTCCAATAGGTCATTGCCTCGTCATTACCCACCTCACGCATGCCCACAGTATTGGCGATTTTCAGGGAAAGAAGGTTTTCGTTTCTGATTTCTGTGCAAACTGGTCCCCCCAGTTTTTCCACCAACATGGCGACCATACGCTCCTCCAAACCACTGCCACGCATTCCGGCATCCACCGACCAGGACAGAATCCATCCCGTGCCTTTTTTGTCCTTGCGCACCATGTCCACGGCATCTTCTTTCGATTCAGCCATGAAAAGCAGGCGGTCGGGATCGCCAAGAGCCGCATGGAGCCATATTCTGTGTTCCTCAGGGGAAACCGACCGTGGATTTCCAGAATTTTTAACGGCCAGCGGATCGTTTCGCCATGTCAAAAACAACTGTTCATCCCCGGCGTCGGCCGGACGCAATGCCATACTGGGCTTCGTCACTTCAATTCTGAACTTTATTAATCCACTGATACCCGACCCGGCGCCATCACATGCGGAAGAAAATAGCCCAATACCAGAATTTTTGTTCGGCGGGAGAATAGTCCGCAGAGTGGCGGTGACACCGGAGCGAACCATTCCATAGGGCCATAAATCCCATAAGGAAATCGCCGTGAACGAGACGACGCAGCCTGTAAAGGGGCACCTCGATTCTCAGGTCATAGGGCCAGTTTTCATCGCAATCCTGCGTTGGAGCTGTCATCGTATGGCCAAAACAGCTCATCGTCCCGTCCTCATCGACCACCTTCCAAAGAACACGAAACTCCTTCCCCTTCCAGGCAGATTCAGCATAGGAATCGAGGCTCTCGCGAAATTGCCGTACTGCTTCTTCCATGGGCGGATCGGTACGGGAATGCTCCTCCCGCACGACGGCGGCGACCTCTTTACGCATTACAACTGAGTAGGCGGCGATTTCCGTTAGTCCGTCGCCCTGGGGGGTAACGCGTGACGTTACCTTGCCATCATGCAGTTCGATTTCGTCATCGGGCCACATGCGGATGCCTTCCACTCCGGGAAGCCGTTCCTTCAACGAGCTGAGGTATGTGTCCTTTTGATGGCGATGCAAAGCATTGGCAAAAAAGAGATCCCCTAAATAACAGAGGTCGGAGGCATAGGGCACCATATGCCGCGCGCCTAGCGCTTCGACCACCGACAGGCTGTACTCCCTGGCAGTGGTACGTTTTTTCTCCGAAAGGGCCACCATTTCGTCGGGAGGGAAATCATAAAAGCCAGGGAAAATACCGGTCAGCATAGTTACCGCGAATACCAGATCAATATCATATTCCCCCCCCAGACGTTTGGCTTCTTCCACGGTCATCAGGTTGTCGGTCTGGAGGAATACCGTCGAGCCGTCGCCCTGGAGAACAACGGAGGAATCATGATCCCCCTTGTCATTCACCAGCATGTCGAGGACAAGACCGTCGGCCAGATCCAGGGATTCGTCGTGGGCAAGGACCTTCACGTTTTCAAAACCCGCGTCATTCACCATGCGTTCAAAATAGGGAGCCTTGAAATCGGGAATCAGAACCAGGGCTTCTCTGGTGTCGGAGGGAAGACGGTTGATCGATTTAATCTGGAAATGATCCTCATGAGCGTGAGAGAAATAAATTATATCGATGCCGCCGAAATCTTCCGGTTTCCGCTTAGGTGGAGGAAAATGCCAGAGATTCCCTGCAAAACAGGGGCCCACCAGCCAAGGATCGGTTAGAATCCTAAGACCGCATGATTCGATGAGGAGACAGGCTTGGGTAATGTAGGTTATTTTCATTGGAGGAGACTCCTATTTCGAGTTAACACTCTTTCTATTAACTTGCCTGGAGGCGCATCTTTTCACTCTTCCGCACACACATCCATGCTGCCTATTGTCACAGTCATGAGGTTCGAATGAGCCGTTACCTATACGAGAACTTCGAGCCCAGCGAGAGTTATCGCCGGCGCTTGATTGAATTTTTACGTCACAACACCAACGTGGAAACCGGCGGCCATCGGCTCTTTGACGGCGCCTACGACCATTTGTTCCAGATACCCGAAGAATTGACGGATTTCATCTTCGCCCTCAAGGAGCACGAAGCCAACAACGGCAAGATGGGAACATTTCTTGAGATCGGTTTTGCATCCGGAGCGACGAATACCATTCTTAACAAGTTTTTCAATTTCGACGATATTGTAGCAGTAGACACCTTTAGCGACCCCACCTGCGGCAATGCGCTCTGGGCCAATCTCCGATTCAAAAATCTGACGCTGATCTGCGGCGATTCAACGGCCGAACGGACTATCGAGCGGGCTGGGTCCTTTGGCCCTTTTGACCTGATTTTTATCGACGGCAACCACAGTTACGATTTCGTGCGCCAGGATGTCGCCAATTACGGCAAGCTTCTCTCGAAAAATGGGGTGCTCGCACTTCACGACATCGCCGCTTCAGACTGGCCGGACATTCCGAAATTCTGGGAGGAAGTCAAAGCCGGCGGCGAGTGGCGGGTCCGTGAATTCATACACAGTGACTACGCAACCCACTACGGCATCGGAATGATGACACGCCCATGACCGCATCGACTGAAGCTCTTGTTGCCGGTTGGCGCAAAAGCGGGATCGGATCCGGGGACATGGTACTGCTGCACAGCAGCTTGAAAAGAACACTGCGGAGATACCGCAAACAAGACCCTCAACTTGATCCGGCGGCCATTCTCGATTCCTTTCTTTTAGCGATTGGTCCTGAAGGCACGCTGCTTCTTCCGCTTTTCAACTTCGATTTCACTAAGGGCATCCCCTTCGACATTCGTTCAACCCCCTCCCACATGGGGGCACTGACGGAGGCCGGTCGCCAGCATCAAAAAGCCGTGCGCACCGGACACCCCATTTATTCTTTTGCCGTCATCGGTGCTCGCGCGCGGGAATTCAAAGGTGTTGTCAATTTCAGCGGCTATGGCGCCGATTCCCCGTTTGGATTGCTTTACCGTGGCGGCGGCAAGATCGCCATCCTCGACCTTCCCGATCAAAACAGCGTGACTTTCTACCATTTCGTGGAAGAAAATCTTGAGGTCCCCTACCGCTATCACAAGACGTTTACCGGCTCCTATACCGATGCGGAAGGCCGTTCGGATGAGCGAACATTCGGTCTTTTCGTCCGCGATCTCGATAAAGGTGTGGAGACCCATGTAGACCCCATGGGGGAATACCTTTGGCAAGCGGGGCTCTATGAAGGCTGCCGCCCGGGAGAAGGAAATGGCTTGCGGACCATCAAAGCCGCCCTTCTGTTCGACGCCACGGCCAACGTAATCAAAAGCGGAAAAGCCGAGGAAATGCTCTACCGGATTGCACCACGAAATGACTAGGCCTCCACCTCTTCAGCCTTCAGCAGGCCGGCTTCGACACAGCGTTGGGCAAGTTCTGCAAGACGGTCGAACTCCGATCCACTGCGTTCGGCGATAGCCAACAGGTCACGGCTACCGTCAGCCAGTGACATTAGCCAAAGAATGTCTCCGACCTCAAAGCGCGTATCGGCACTTCCTCCGAGTGTTGGATAGAGGTCGTATTTACTCAAATGCGGTTCACCATACATCACCTGGTTCTGGTAAACGCGGTTGCGATCCAGCAGGAGGCAGAGGCGATAGTACATATCTACGCTTTCGCAGATAGCCTCGAAGGAAATGGCGTCCAGATTGTCCAGTGACGTGTGGTACTGGGGATAGGTGGCGGGCAAGCTGCGAGTCAGCACGCCAACAGGCAGATCGAACCCCGGCGAACAGTACTGCCGCTCGTCGCTTCCCATAGGATGGAAGTCGATAATCTCGAACGGATGACCGGAGGTGGCCAGAATGTACTCGCAGGCCCGATCGGCAAGGGTGTCGCCGCGGCGCGACCTCTTATAGGTGAAAGACCCCACATCGCCGACACAGGAGACCACATAACCGGCAACCAAATTTTCCCTCAGATGATCACCAATTCTCTGGAGCGTGGCGATGGCGCCGATAGTCTCGGGCTGGAAAACAAAACGATAGGTCAGACGTCTTCGTGGCAACGCGGTCAGACGCCGCGCAAGAAGGGCCGTCACCAACGGTCCAGACAGTTCGTTGTTCGCCATCGAGGGATGGCAGGTATAGGTGGAGAGCAGCACTTCCTTTTCCGTCTCTCCTGGCAACACGCATTCGGATATGGTCATGGAGCCGTCCACCAGATCGCTATCGACCACCACTTCGTATTCGCCTTCGGCAAGTGAATCGCGCTGTTTCTGGGAGATACAGAAACCCCAGTCCTCTTTGTAATAGCTGGTCCGGTAGGGAACGGCCTCGGGCATATCGGGAAGGCTGAAAAGTCGGGAATCGAGTTCCTGACGGGTCATACGGCCACGGAACGGCATCGAATAATTGACAAGATAGAGGTTGTTCTCGCCAAAATCGAGAATGCGCTCCCCCGTGGGCGTCACCACATAGGCCTCGCGTACAATCCATTCCTTGGGAACTGTCCAATCGAAACAACGCGTACCGCTGGGAACCTCGATACGGTGCAACGGCAGAATTTCACCCAGAATATCATGGCTGGCGCGCACACCTTCGCCAGTAATACTGCGCGGAAGCGGCCACAGGCGGTCTAGGAAAGCGGCCACCTCGTCGGCGGTTTCAAAGACCTGATCGGGCTGTTTTTTTTCTGACTTAGCCACTATTCCAGGCATCCCTATGTTTTCCATTTTCCATCTCTATGGGAGCCTTGAAAAAACGGGCGAGATTGACGCAATCCACGGACAAGCCCGGGGCCACGTCATCATGGATGGAGTCGGAGAGAAACAGGAGTTTTTCTACACCGGAGGAGGCTATTTTTTCTGGAGGCAGAACAACCAGGTCCGTGCCCGGGACAATCCGGCCCTGTTTGTGCTCTTCCCTGTCGAACACCGCCGAAAGGCATTCCCTCAACCAGGGAAAATTGGCCAGAAACAGACTGCTGCTGCCTCCGGCAGCATAGAGGCCGAGCCGGTGTTCATCCGCCGCCAATCCCAGTGCTTTTATTTCCTCGCCAATAACCTCCATCCGGCTTCGGAAGCGGTCCAGTTCGGCCCAGGGATCGACGCTGGCCGGGCTGAGATCCTTTGGTCCGTGGACATTCTCGTAGACCAGATAAATAGCCGTGTCCTCGCGCAACAGCGCCTTGCGCCGGAACCCCTGCAGGCTGAACAGGCTTTCCAGCGAACCAACAGAAAAAATGCTGACATGCTGATGAAGGACCATGTAGTGGGGGATGGAACTGATCAGTCCCGTCAGATTCGGCACCGCGACAACAGCCAGCCCGCCGGGCCGCAACACCTCGGCCATCCTGGCAACAACATCTGATGGATGGTTGAAATGCTCCATCGAGTCGAACGAGGTTGCCAGATCGAAATGTCCTTGTGGCAGATCGGCGTCCTCGAACCGTCCTGCGACCACCTTCGAGGCCAGTTCCTTGGCCCGGGGTCTGGGATTGATGTCCACCACCCAAGATTCGCAGCGATATCCCAGACTGGAGAGCGATCCAGCGACGGGGTTGTTTCCACCGCCGATGTCGAGTAGCCGCGCATCCTCAATGATCTCTCGTCCGAAAGCAGAAACCAGAGCCTCGATCCGACTTCGGTCCAGCACATGGTCTTCAAGGACCAAATATTCATCCTCATAGAAGGAATCGATGAATGCGTCCGTCATGGTCTGCAGTTGAACATGGCTGCAGTCCTCACAGACAAAAAGCCCGGCATCGAGAAAACGGTTTGATTTCCCTGGCGGCAGCGGCCAGATATAAATGGGCAGGGCCGACGTCACAGAATGAAGGCGGCCATTCCCACCCTGGCATACACGGCATCTCTCGAGGGCCAGCAACCCGTTCTCTCCGGGCTCAGAACCGGATGGACGATTATTCCAGACACTCACGCTCTTATTCACCGGTTAGCACCCGCCGTATTGGCACTGGGTCTGCCTTTTCCGGTCCACCGGTCACGACAGCCGCAAGGACGTCAGGGTCAACTTGGGGCAGGTTTTTGTGGTCATACGTAACCGGCACGATTCGGCAACGTTGTTCGATGAGCGCCTCCCCAGTCTTTGAAAGTGTGATTCTTCCCATGTCGAGGAAAACCACAGGCCGATCCGTGCACATGGCCTTAAAAAATGTTGTGGTGGAGTGAAAGTCGAAAACGAACAAATCAATTTCCCTCATCATTGAGGAAAAAGGTTCCTTGCAAACCGGCGCCACATCGGCCAGCGGATGCCGGTTCCCGGGATAGAGACTTTCGGGATGAGGACGGCAGACGAGATCAACGGGAAGCGCCGACAGGTCTGCTGCCAGCCGCAATTGCCAGTCCAGATAAACTGGATCGGGAAGAACGGGAGGATAAACTTGGCGGAACCCGATGAGCGCCGTCGTTACGTAGGCCACTCTGCGGCGTCTGCCTGCGGGCCTTGGAGGATATTGCGGAACGGGAAATGTGGGGTCGCCATGATGACCGGTGATTTTCACCTGGCGGACCTTTTTGATGAGCTGTGTGGCCATGGTTTCATCAACCATACGTGCGACATGGGGAGTCTCCACAATGTATTCGCTGGAAACAACGTATTCCGCAAAGGCCGAGTTATAACGCTCTTCCGAGAACCCAGATCCGCCACCGTGATCAAAACGCCGAACCCTGCCGCCGCGGCGAAGCACTTCGAGAGACAGCGCACGAACAGGGTAATATCCGCCGGTGCCCGCCCATAACTCATGGGGAAGGTCTTTCAGATCCCGCAAGGCGGCGATATCCCGGACCGCAGTGGACAAGACCTTTTGCCCCTGCGCAGCAATCAATGTTCTCAGCCTTCCCCGCCATGGTTCCGCCAGCCCTTTAATGTCTGTCAAAACATCAAACAGTTCTTGCGTTATGTCCTCCAGGCCTAGTTCCGTCTCGGTTTCATGCGATTCCTTCCTGATCTCGTATAGCCAATCGTCGCCGTGGCGGAAGGAAATGCGTTGGTCTGTCTCTCCAGCCACCGTGCGCAGCAGACAGTTATGGCTGACGGCGACCGCCTCCGGGGCCAGCACGGTCGCCGGCAACCGCCACCAGGAAGTCCATGAAGCCGTGCGGACCAAGCGCCGCAATTTCCTGTTGTTCGGCCCATAGAATGGCTGAGAGGACGGGACGGAGAACCTAAGTTGTGATTCGTCACCCTGGAGATAGGAGAGTTCCGGCTGGTCGCCGGTAAGATAAATTCCATGTTCGGACTGCTCCTGAACGGCCAGCGCCGTTTCCGTCAATGCCCGCACCGAATGCATCATGGCGTTAACTCCAAGCATCAAGACGTCACACAGAACATCGTTTTCGGTGTTGCAGATGAAGGAGATAAGGTCGCGGTATTGCTGGGCCAACGCCTGGCAGCATTCCAGATGTGAGACGGGCCAGGACAGCCGGTCACGCCAGTCGGGCATTTTACCGACCGCGGCAAGGTCGAACGGCGCTTTCACCATATTCGCGGAATGCCGCTCTGAATGTTAGGCACGTTCATGATCCTGTGATTCCCTATCCCAGCGCTCTGGCGATACGCGTCACCCCGCGGCCGTCGACGAGTACGGCGCTGGCCCGGCCCATGTCCTCGCGGGCGGCGGGGTTGTGCAACAAATCGTCCGTGGCCTTGACAGCATCGGGAAGCGCCGCACCACCGCGCCCCGCCAGGCGGGCGCAGCCGGCACAATCCAAAGCCACCGCACCAGGTTCCTGATTGTCGGCCACCGTCACCAACACCATGGGCACGCCGAGTGAAGCCAGTTCCAGCGACGTAGTGCCCCCGGCGCACAACGCCAGATCGGTCGCCGCCATCAAGGGTGCCATGTCCGTGGGCGGCAGGACGCGGAACTTCTGCTCATGGGAGGTTGCGAAACTTTTTGCCTCTTCCAGCCCACGGGCATCGGCCGTACAGATCACGGTGGCGGCGAAGGGTTCTTTCAATTTCGCCAGTTCACCCATGGCGGCCAGGGCCAGATTGTCCCGGTCATAACCACCGAAGGTGACGAGAAGACGCGGCGGGCCGGGGGAGGTCTTCCGTTTCAAATAGCGGAACTCCCGCCGCAGCACCACGTAGTCCGCGCCCGCCAGAACGCGGCTACCACCTTCCATGTCATAGGACATGTCTTGCGCTCCCGGATTCTGGTTGACCACCAGATCGGCGGCAAAAGACGCCCCGCCCAGATCATCGAAACAAAGCAGGTGCGGCCCTCCCTCCCTGACCGCACGCTGCCAATTCAGACCAAAGTCGTAGCCATCGGCCACGATCCACTGTGCATCCACCTCATACGCCGCTTCCGATGTGGCCACGGCGTCTTCCGGTGAGCCGTGTTCCACCTGCTGTTCCCGCACGTCTATCTCTTCCTCCTGCCAGCGGGCCGCGGCGGGCTCTTCCCTCCCCGTTGTGAGAAGCGAACAGGACATCCCCTCGTCACGCAGGTACTGGGCCAGTCCAAAGCAGCGCATGAGATGCCCCGAACCGATTTCTTCCCCGGCGTCAGCCCGAAATAAAATGTTCATTCTTTCAGAGGATGCTCATGCCCGGCATTGATGGCCGCAAGTTTCGGATCGGCCTCCACAAGAGCCAGAGGCACGCGATAGCCCCAACCCTCCGGCCCCCCGGAAAGACGGGGAAACAGCGCATCGAAAAAAGCGTAATCCTGGGGCGTGTCCAGGGTCCAGCGGTGATGGCTCATATCTTCTCCTTCGGCCGCCACATTGGCTCGGCGCACGTCCGACGCATGGCGCATGAAAAGTCCTACATGTTCACGCTCCGCGAAAATCTGCGACTCGCGGGAAGCCCGCTCCAGCAAAGCAAAAGTGAATGCTTCGCAGTCGAGCCCCTGGGGCCATGTCACTGGCATGTTGTTGACAGCAAAATCGGCGCCACCCGACGTCACCATAGCCAGCACTCGGTCACAAAGCTCGGGATCTATGAGAGGGCAGTCACTGGTCACACGCAGCACAAAATCGGCCTGTAACGTTTTGGCCGCGCCGTAATAGCGGTCGAGCACATCCTCCTCAGAACCGCGGAAAACCTCCACACCGCAACGCTGAGCCTCCGCCACCACCAAATCGCAATCGGCGCCTTCAGGCGTGGCGCAACACACAGCGTCAATTCCCGGTATAGCTTGGCAGCGTTCCAATACATGGGAGAGCACCGTGCGCCCGGCTAGTTCCAGCAGCACCTTTCCGGGAAGCCGGGTAGAGGCCATACGCGCCTGAACGATGCATACCGACCGGCTCATATGGCCCCGGCGATAGTGTTGCCCAGCGTTTCCCGCCGGCGACTGTAGATGTCCTCGAAAAAATCAGCGTATTTTCTGAAATAGGGCGACTTGGCGTAGTTTTCCCGAGGGGATTCCCAGTGCTTACGCACCCAAGGGCTTTCCCCGTGTATGGTAATCTTGTCGATTTTCTTTTCCAGATGGCCTCTACGCCGAACCAGCACGATCAAGACGTGCGCGAAGCGATCTCGGCGCATTGACGGGCAAGGATGCGTTTCTCATTCACTTTGTCGATTTGCTCGCGCATATCTCCGGGCATATTGGGGTCGAGGTTCCGTCTATAGCAGTAGATACGGTCTCCGGTCGGGCCAATGACATTGATTCTCACGCGGTAGACGGCCTCGGCCATGGATGAGGTGTAAGACCGGGCCTTCTCAACGGAGGGGAGGATGTCATCGTCGAGTTGAAAATGGAACGGAACGGCTCTCCCCAAATGATAGTCCCGCAACGGCGCATAGCTCTCATCCGAAAGCCAAGACTCCAGATCGTATTCGTATTCGACCACCTTCGAGGGAAGGGGATTCTCGTAACAAACGATCTTGTCTAATCCCATACCAAGGGTTATTTCGAGCTCACTCATCTCGTCGTTGCTCAATTCCTCGCCAAAGAAACGCCCCAGGCTTTCCTTCAGATAGGTTTTGAGATCGGCGATGATCTCTGCAGTCGAAACAAGCTTTGCCATATAAAACGGGACGAGGGCCAGTTGATGGGCGTCGACCGTTTTGATGTCTTCGGCGCTGAACTCCAGCTTCACCTGATCGGCGGGGATGAGTTCGTTTTCGCAGGACTGACGGAAGGCTGCGAGAAGAGCACGCCATTGCGGCGCCCAGTTGTCCCCATCGCGGGTGATCCTGTCCGCTAAGGTCGCATAATCCAGCCCGCAAATATCGAGACAGCGCGTGAACTCGGTGAAAAGTTCGCTCCCCAGGACATAGATCAGAAACTGAAATAGGCGCAGGCGCAGGAAGTCCTCGTGGCTGAAGGTGTTTGTTTCAGTAATTATTTCCTCATACTCAAGGGAATGGATGTCCTTGTAGCTACTGACATAGCGGGGAATAACGCGAAAAGCCGACTTGAAACCGAATTGCCTGCGAGAGGCCGCAGAGTTGCTTTCGGCACCGGCGATCATGATATGGGGATACATGACAACGTACTGGCGCCCGCGCACGGTCTGGATCACGCCTTCGATGAAACTTTCACAGGTTTCGCCAGCCAGCCCATAGATCAGTTCGCAAGATGTGTCGATATTCCTTTTCTGGCACTCGGTCCTGAGTCTGTCATAATTTTCAGAGGAAATATTCTTGCGTTTGATATCGTCCAGAACCTCCGAGTTGATGGTCTGTTTCGACATCGACATGTGGGTGACGGTTTTCAACGTTTCGGCGATTTTTATCACGGAATCATTAGTGTTCTTGGCAAAATAGATGTACATCCGCTTCGGCACGCCATGAGTGTCCGAACATTCCTGCAGAACACGGGCGATTTCGAGATCCCGCTTCACGATGCCGAAATTGCTGTCCGCCACATAGAAATAGCCGGAGAGGTTTTTGGTATTCCCGGCCGCATAGCGTATCTCATCAAAAACAGTTTCCAGGGGAAACTGGATGATCTTCGATTTTGTTGCATGGCCCCAGCAGCAGAACGTGCAGGCGTAGGGACATCCCCGGTTGGTTTCAACGATCGGGGCCAGGCGCATGTCCTGGAGAAAGGGATCCATCAACCCGGTGAGGTAGGGGGAGGGAACGGTACTGAGATCCAGGCGGGCCACGGGATTACCGGGATTACAGATGACCTGCTGGCTGGCCCGTTCAAAGGAAAAATAGGAAGACGGCCAGTCTTCAACTGGAACGCGGCCAAGCTCACCGCCGTGGTTGTCCAGCAATTCGATCAGGCGAGCGAAGCTCCACTCTCCCTCTCCGGTGATGTAGAGATCGAGTTCCGGCCTTTGGCTGAAAAAGGTTTTGATCCACTTCGGATCATCCGCCTCGAAATTCGGCCCGCCCATGATGGTGAGCATTTGCGGGCGAATCTTCTTCGCATGCCGCAGCACAGTGAGGTCTAGGTTGACGTTCCAATCGTAATGGGAGAGCGCCAGGACATCTGGAGGATCATCGCTGATGCGATCGATCAGGAAACGCGGATCCTTAAATATCTCGATCGAAACATCCGGGTTTTTCTGTTTCAGATAGGCCGTGATGTAAGCGACATTTAGGGGCAGCGGCTGATTGTTGTCCCAATCATGTAGGTAGCAAAGATCAGCGATGTAAATACGCATGGCGGCCTTCGAGACTATTGAAAACTCAAGCGATTCCGAAGCGGTCTAGCATGAAAAGGAAATTTGATCAGAACTCCCCCAATGAAGATACCCAACAACATGGGAGCGGGAAACCCTTGTTTCCAGACCGGAAAGCGTCTCGCACACCCGCTCGATCTGTTCCGTCTCAGGGGCGAGATAGATGGACGGCGACAGGGTGACATCGGCCAGCGCTTCCACCACCGGGCACAGTCGCCAGATAGCACCTGAACGATGCACGCCGGGCGGCTCATGTGACCCCGGCGACAATGTTACCAACCGTCTCCACCACGTAATCCACCTCCGCCTCTTCCATGTCAGGGAAAAGCGGCAGGGAAAGCGTCTTCTCATAAAAGGCTTCCGCGCCGGGTAAGGACAACTCGCCGTAACGGTCCTGGTAATAGGGCTGCATATGCAGCGGCATATAATGAACCTGGGTGCCGATCCCGGCCGCCCTCAGCAGCATCATGAGGACGGCGCGCTCAATACCGAGAGTAGCAAAATCGATACGCGCCACATAAAGATGCCACGCCGGGTCACAGCCGGCCACGCGGCCCAGAGGCCGCACCAGCGGTGCCAAGGGTGCCAGTTTTTCGTCATAGCGGGCAGCCAGGGCGCGGCGGGCGGCGCAAAAGGTATCGAGTTTGGCCAGCTGGCTCAGCCCCAGCGCGCAATGGATGTCGCTGAGCCGGTAGTTGAGGCCTAGCTCCGCCATCTCGTAATACCAGGGATTGGCTTCCCCAGCGCCGTCACGGGCCAGTTCGCCGCGGACGAAAGAGTCCGGCTCGCGGGTCATTCCGTGATTACGCAACCGGCGCAGCTGCTGCGCTAACACGCCGTCATTGGTGGTGACCGCGCCGCCTTCACCGGCGGCGATGGTCTTTACCGGATGGAAGGAAAAGGTCTCCATTATCGCATGGCGGCAGTCGCCCACCTTTCCACCCAACCCATAGGCCGTACCCAGGGCATGACAGGAATCGGCCACCACGGGAAGGCCGTCAGTCACCACCGCCAGTTGGTCCGGCGTCGCGCATTGCCCGGCGTAATGGACCGCAAACACGGCCTTCACCTCGCCGGAGGCCTCTCGGCCCAAGGCAGTGGCAAGATTTTCCGGCCCCATGAGCCCGGTTGCCGCATCCACGTCGGCAAATACCACCTCGGCCCCCGTTAGGCGCACCACATTGGCAGTGGCAAGAAAGGTAAGCGTCGGCACCACCACCTTGTCCCCCGGCCCCAGATCGAGTGCCATGGCCGCCAGATGCAGCGCCGCGCTACCGCTGGAACAAGCCACCGCGTGGGACGCGCCGGTGGCTCCGCCAAGCGCCTGTTCGAAAGCCGCCACCTTGGGCCCGGTGGTAAGCGTGTCGCCACGCAGTACTCCGGTAACGGCGGCGATATCATCATCGCCGATCTGCTGCCGGCCATAGGGGAGGAAACGGCGCGGCGTTGAGGTCATTGTTCCATACGGGCTATCAATTCACACATGGTTTCACCGTCCATCCAATCATCGTTGATGTTACTGGCGTAGCGGAATCCTTCAGCCACCGGTTTTCTTCCGTCCGTGGCCGAAGACTCCCAATTCCACAGGTGAATGGCCGGCTCGATCACGAAACGATCGGAAAGCTCCATCGTGCTGACGGCATCGTCCTCGGTAATCATCACCTCATGCAGTTTTTCACCAGGACGGATGCCCACCACTTCGTGAGGCAGATCAGGCGCCAGCACTGTGGCCATATCTACCACTTTCATACTGGGAATCTTGGGGACGAAAATTTCGCCGCCCCGCATCATAGGCAAACAAGACAAAACGAAGGCCACGCCCTGGTCCAGGGTGATCCAGAACCGCGTCATGCGCGGGTCGGTTATAGGAAGGGTCTTGGCGCCCTCAGCGATAAGCTTCTGGAAGACCGGCACTACACTACCACGGCTGCCCAGCACATTGCCGTAGCGGACCACGGAAAAGCGGGTGCCTACGCTGCCCACAAGGTTATTGGCGGCTACGAAAATCTTGTCCGAGGCCAGCTTGGAGGCGCCATAGAGGTTGACCGGGCTGGCCGCCTTGTCAGTGGACAACGCCACTACCTGTTTCACGCCCGTGCGGATGGCTGCCTGCATCACGTTTTCCGCACCGTACACGTTGGTCTTGATGCATTCGAAGGGGTTGTATTCAGCCGCCGGAATCTGTTTCAGGGCAGCCGCATGGATGACGATATCAACCTCACGCATGGCCATTTCCAGGCGGTCGCAGTCGCGCACATCGCCGATGAAAAACCGCAGCACTTTCATGTCATCTGGGGTGGCGTCCTGGGCCATGTCGTGCTGCTTGACCTCGTCCCGGCTGAAGACGATGAGCCGTTTCGGCCTGTAGCGCTCCAGAACCGCCTTCACGAAATACCGTCCAAAGGACCCGGTTCCCCCGGTCACAAGAATCGCCTTGCCTGACAGGTCCGTCTGCGTGGTGTCAAAATCGGTTTTTGCCTTGCTCATGATTCCTCCTAAGTATCCTTCAGCATGAGACCGTTCTCCGTTTTTTCATAACGTTCTCCCGTTTCCAAGCATACAAGGTCGCCGTCCAGCCGCTCGCCGGCGCGGCCCACCCAACCGATGACGCGGGCTGGGTTGCCGGCTACCATTTCATGGTCGGCCACGTCCCGCGTGACCACCGCGCCCGCCCCCACCAGCGCATAGCGTCCCACGGTCACGCCGCAGATAAGGGTGACATTGGCACCGATGCTGGCGCCCTCGCCGATAGTGGTAGGCTGGCATTCCTCCTTGCGGCTGATGAAGGCGCGGGGATTGCGGACATTGGTGAAGACCGCATTGGGGCCGATAAACGCCTGATCCCCGATGGTGACACCTTCATAAAGGGTCACGTTGTCCTTGATAGTGACGCCATCGCCCACCACCACGCCACTTTCCACAAACACATTGTGGGCCAGCTTGCATCCAGCGCCGATAACCGCGCCCGCCATGACTATGCAATGCTGCCAGATTTGCGTACCAGGGCCAATGTTGGCTCCATCCTGAATTTCCGCACTGGCATGGATGTGCGCCTGATCGTTCATAGGGGTAAGGCCTCCTTCAGAGTTGAAACCACGCGCTCGACATCCGCCCGCCCCAGTTCGGGATAAAGGGGAAGCGAGAGAACCCGGCGCGCCACCGTCGCCGTTATGGGAAGGTCATCGAGCGCATAGCCCAGCCCGGAAAAAACCGGCTGTTCATGCAGGGGAATGGGGTAGTGCACCCCGGCGTGGATGCCCTTTTCCTTCAGCGTTGCCAGCACCTGGTCGCGGTCATCAACCTGCACCACATAGAGGTGGCGGGCATGGATGGCGTCCTCGCGGTTTTTAATCCGTTCCACTGCCTCTTCCCCTTCCAGAAGCTCGTCATACCAGGAGGCCACTTGGCGGCGGGCATCGTTCCATGCATCCAGGTGGCGCAGCTTGACCCGCAGTACCGCCGCCTGAAGCCCGTCGAGGCGAGAATTGGTTCCCGGCCAGGGATGCCGGTATTTGTCCTCGCGGCCGTGATCGGCATAGCGGGCGATGCGCGCTGCCAAGTCGGCGTCACGGGTGAAAACGGCGCCGCCATCGCCCCAGGCGCCCAGGTTCTTCCCTGGATAGAAACTGAAACAGGCGGCATCGCCCCATTCACCCGGACACTTGCCCTGCCACCCGGCGCCGTGGGCCTGGGCCGCGTCCTCGATCACCTTAAGCCCATGATGCTGGGCCACGGACATGACCTTGTTCATTTCCACCATCTGGCCGTAAAGATGCACCGGAAGGACAGCCCGCGTATTGGGTCTGATGGCGACCTCCAGCGCATCCGAGTCCATAAGGCAGGTTTCGGCGTCCACCTCCACGAAGACAGGTTTGTATCCCGCCGCGCTGATGGCCTCGCCGGTAGCAATAAAGTTATGACTGGTGGTGATGACCTCGCCCACGCCGTCACCGGGACCAAGAAGCTCGCGCAGAGCAAATTCCAGTGCCTGGGTGCCGTTGCCCACCAGCGCCACATGGCCGCCGCCGCACCACTCGGCGAATTCCGCGGCAAAGGCCTCGTGGTCTGGACCGCCGATGAAACTCGTCTGCGCCAGACAACCTGCTATGGCATCGTCGAACTCCTGCTTGTGGGCCTGATATTGGACCTTCAGATCAACCAGAGGGATGGGATTCATCGCCGCCCCAGACGGATATCGCGCTTTTGTGAGGAAACCTCCACCTCTTGCCCTGTTTCCGCTGACTGGTAGATCGCTGTGATCAGTTCCAGTGACTTGCGCCCCTCCGGGCCGTCCACCAGAGAGGGGGAATCGTTGACAATCACATCCACCACATGGTCGAGGTAAGCCACATGGCCGAAGCCGTAGACATCCGGCGGGTTTTCCCGGTATGTGCCGAGAACCTCGTTGTCTTCGGGCAGGGCCTCGGTAAAGTGCCACTGCCGCATTTCATTGACCGCGAAGCCGCCGATTTCCACCGTGCCGTGTTCGCCAAGAATGGAAATGGAGCCTTCGATGTCCTTTGGACGGGTAGCGGTGGTAGCTTCGATAACGCCAATGGCGCCGTTCTTGAAGGCAATGATGACGACGCCCGTATCTTCCGATTCAATATCCACCAATGCGGTATTTGTCCTGGCATAGACCGTAGCGGCGGACCCCATGCACCATTCCAGAAGATCGATATGATGGCTGGCCTGGTTGGCGAAGACTCCGCCAT
>JASLYJ010000017.1 GCA_030739855.1 Alphaproteobacteria bacterium
TTACAGACACAATTTCGTCCTTGAACTTGCCGGCCTTCTGGGCATCTTCCGCTTTATTTTGGGAGGCTACTGCAAATTCATCCTGCTGTTCGCGGGTGATCTGCCATTGCTTAGCCACGTTTTCTGCCGTGTTGCCCATGTGATAGCCGTTGATGGCGCACCACAGGCCGTCTTTGATCATGGTGTCGATATATTGTAGGTCACCCATTTTCTGGCCAAAACGCAGATTTGACGCGTGGGGCGACTGGCTCATGCTTTCCTGGCCGCCGGCGACCACGATTGCGCTATCGCTAGTCTTAATGGCTTGGATTCCGAGTGCCACTGAGCGTAGGCCGGAGCCGCAGACCTGGTTTATGGTGATCGCCGTTTTTTCGACAGGAATGCCGGCGGCAAGCGCGGCCTGGCGGGCGGGGTTCTGGCCGCAGGCTGCGGTCAGCACCTGCCCCATGATGACGTCATCCACCTCGGCGGCGTCAATGCCACCTCGTTTGAGGGTTTCTTTGATGGCTACTTGGCCAAGGTAGGAGGCGGGAACGCTGCTCAATCCCCCAAGAAAAGCGCCGATAGGGGTGCGTGCAACACTGGCGATTACAACGTCATTCATCAACACTTTTCCCACAAAATGTGAAAATCTAACCGCTGGTGAGAATTCCCTCAACTGCGCGCAGGCAACCTACTCTTCCGTGTAAGGAGGTAGCAGGCGCGCGAAGGAGTAGCAAGCTTCGGGTGGGCGTTGCGATAGAAATTAGCAAATTGCCATAAAACGATTAAGGAGTAGTTTGCAGCCATTTCGTCAATGGCTGCCAGGCCAGTTGCGTCGCACGGGAGCTTACGACCATGCCAATATGGCCCAAGGGCGGCATCAGCCGTTCGGCCCGCGGCAGGGCGTCGGCCAGCGACAAGGCCGAAAGTGGCGGGACGATGCGGTCGTGTTCGGGTAGCACCATCAGGGCGGGAAGGTTCACTTCTTCTGGCAGGACGGTTTTGCCGCCCACCCGCCATCGTCCCTGTGCAGGTTCGTTGCGGCCGTACCAGCCGCTAATGCATTCCCGGGCTACCGGGCCGGGAAGCGGAATGCCGTCATTGAGCCAGTCTTCTAGCGATACAAAGACCTTCACCCGCGCCGTCGAGGCGCTGTTGCTGTTTTTTGTATCTTGTCCCGGTCCCCCTTCCGATTCTGCCGCCATGGCGTTAAAGGCTATGAATTTGCGGGCAACGCCCATGGGATCGAAGCCAGCAAACATGGCCTGAATGATGTCCACGGGCAGTTCGCCGAAACCATCAATGATGGGGCCCAGCGGGCCGCTATCCATCGCCGCTGCGGTGAGCCGCGCCTGTACGGCGTTTTCCACGTGGAAGTCCCAGGGTGTGGCCATGAGCACTAAGCCACGAAGGTCACTGGGGCGAAGCACTGCCAGCCCCAAAGCTAGCAGGCCGCCCATGCAATAGCCTAGCAGTAGAGGCAGTCCTTCCGAATCGTCTCCGGTGGCTTCCAGGACGGCGTCCAGTGCCCGTGAGAGCCGTCCCGCGATGTAGTCATTGAGGGTAAATTTGCGTTCCACCTCGCCGGGCCGTCCCCAGTCCAATAGTAGGGGACGCAATCCTTTCGCCGCGAAGTGGCGCAAGAGGCTGCACTTTTCAGAAAGGTCCAGGATATAAGCGCGGTTGATAAGTGATGGCACTACTAGTAAGGGACGTCCACCGCCTTTTCCCCCAGTGGCGCCGTAGTCCAGAAGCCGGGACGATCCCTCACTCCAGACGACTGGGGGATCGGCCAGTTCGCGGTGATAGGAGTGTTGCCGGTAGACCTGGATGCCGGTGAGAAAACACAGCATGCGGCGTTGGATCTCGCCCGTTAAGGCGGCTAGGAAGGCTTCACTTTCGACGTTTTTGAGGCTTTCTTTCAGCGCTTTCACCCGCTCTGCCAAAGCGGGATTCCAGCTCGGCGAGCTGCTTTTCAACATCTCCAAGCCGGCGAAAGAGCTCGCCCATGTTGCCGTCGCCGTCGCCAGGTGCAGGGGAAGCGGACGCGGTCCTAGGCGCAGGTGTGGCCTCGAGGATGGAGTCGGTTGCAGTGCGTCCATCATGGGCAGGGGGTTCTCCTGGTTTGTTCTGTCCACGGGCGGTGGCCATGGCGACTCCGGCAGGCCCTGCTATGGCCATGAACCGGCTCAGGGATTCTGCAGATTCGGGGTCGGACGCCATAGCCACCAACTGATCCTGCCACAGGTCGAGGAAATGGCGCGCCAAACTCTCCAGATCTGGGGTGTCTGACATGGGCGGGAGTATAAAAGGAAAAATAATGCAATGCAGTATTTTCTCGAAGACTCTGATAAACTGGCTCTATATGGAAAATTATTCTCGAGCTGGAACTGTCCGGATCGGACTGGGAGCATGTAGAATATGGCCGAAGAAAAAACGCCGAAAAATAGGGACGACACTGCCGAAAAGACAGAGACGTCCTCAGTGCCCGTGGTCATCAAGAAGTACGCTAACCGCCGCCTCTACAACACCGCTACTAGCAGCTATGTAACGCTGGATTATCTGTGCAGGATGGTGAAGGAGGGCGTAGACTTTACGGTGTGCGACGCCAAGACAGGGGAAGACATCACCCGTTCGGTACTAACCCAGATTATTGTTGAGGAAGAAGCTAAGGGGCAGAACCTTCTTCCCATTAGCTTCCTGCGCCAACTCATCGGTTTTTACGGCGATAACCTGCAATATGTAGTGCCAGGTTATCTTGAATACGTAATGGAGAATTTATGCGCCAACCAAGACAAGCTCCGTCACAATCTGGAAGAAGCGTTGGTCGGATTTTCCCCCTTCGACCAGTTCGAGGAGATGAGCAGGCAGAACATCGCCATGTTCCAGAAGGCAATGTCCATGTTTTCCCCTTTTTCCCAACAGAAGGGGAACGGCGGGGGCCAGAAAACTGCGGAGGGTGAGACCCATGAAGTTGCCGGGGATACCACAGCGACCGGTGACGACGATGCTGGGAAGATCCAAGACTTGGAAGGTCGTCTTTCTGATATCCAAAAACGGCTCGACGAACTGATCTCTAAGTGAGGGCGCCCGTCGGGCGCAATTGGATGGGGCGCATCATGCCTCTACTCCGTGCGCCTTTGTTTCCTCCATTTTGGCACGGGGATTTGGCAAGATCGTTCACCTCTAGTGCGACAAAGAAGGAACAACCCATTAATAACCGTCGAATACAGTATATGATTTAATGTTGTTCCTCATGGGTATCACGCGGCCTGCTTGAGGAGAGTGGTGAGGAGTTCCATCATGCGGTCAATCTCATGCCGTTCTATAATCAGGGGTGGAGACAGAGAAATGATATCACCGGTGGTACGGATAAGAAGGCCTTCCTCAAAAGCGCGTAAATAAATTTCGAAGGCCCGTGCCGCTGGCTTGTCGGGGATGGGTTCGAGATCAATTCCTGCCGCCAGACCCATATTGCGGATATCGGTCACATGGGGAAGGCCTTTGAGCGAATGCACCGCCTCCTCCCAGTAGGGGGCAATTTCACTGGCCCGGGCGAATAGATCCTCGTCACGGTAGATGTCTTGGGCTGCAAGTGCTGCCGCGCAGGCCAGGGGGTGGCCTGAATAGGTATAGCCGTGGGCAAACTCGATGGTGGTTCCGGGGGTGTCGGTCCGAAGGAAGGCGTCGTAGATGTAGCTTCGCACGACAACTGCCCCCATGGGCGCCGCGCCATTGGTGAGGCCCTTCGCTAAGGTTACCATGTCTGGCATGACGTCGAACTTCTCGCAAGCGAAGGCGCTTCCCAAGCGGCCGAAACCGGTGATGACCTCGTCAAAGATAAGCAGAATTTCGTGACGGTCGCAGATGTCGCGCAGACGCTGCAAATACCCCTTGGGCGGGACTAGAACCCCAGCAGATCCGGCCACAGGTTCCACGATGACTGCAGCGACGGTTTTCCCCCCGTGTTTTTCAACTATTTTTTCCAGCACATCGGCAAGATGACTGCCCCAGCCTGGTGCGCCCTTGGAAAAAGCGTTGTGGTCCGGATGATGGGTATGGGGGAGAAGATCGCCCTCTTTCAGAGAGGGGCCGAAATCCTCCTTGTTGGCAGCAATTCCGCCTACTGAGATGCCGCCAAAATTAGCACCGTAATAACCGCGCTCGCGCCCCACAAGCACCAGCCGCGATTCCTCGCCCTGGCGACGGTGGAAGGCAAGCGCAATCTTGAGTGCTGTTTCTACGGATTCGGAACCGGAATTGGTTAAGAATACATGATCCAAGTCGCCGGGAAGCATATCCGCTAACTGCGCCGTCAGTTTGAAAGCTAGAGGATGGCCCATCTGGAAGGCTGGTGAATAATCGAGCTGTTTCGCTTGGGCGGCGATGGCCTCGGCGATGGCGGTACGTCCGTGGCCAGCATTGACACACCACAGGCCCGAGGTGCCGTCAAGAATGCGTTTGCCGTCGTCGCGGGTGTAGTACATGCCCTCGGCCGCCACTAGAACACGGGGGTTGTCCTTGTATTGGCGGTTGGCCGTAAAGGGCATCCAGTAGGCTTCAAGGCCATCTTTTGAAAGGGGCGGGTCGGAAGGAGGTGTCATGGCTTCAAAACCGTGGCCGTTCGGTTTAAGGGCCGGATTAAAAATACAAGCCTTTAAACGCAGGCGTAAACGGCTTCTGTCGGGACTATGGCGCGCACTTTGCGGCCCAGCATGTTAAGCAGAATCACCACTCGGTCCTTGCCGGCTACGGCTTCAAACAGCCCCACCTGATCGCACAGGGATTCTCTCTCGACACGGATCTTGTCTCCTTTGCACAGGTTATGGTTGCGCGAGGCGCAGACAAAGCCCTCATCATTTTCGCGCTCAATGATTTCCTCCACTACGCCGGGTAGCATGGGCAGGGGCTGGTCGCCCTGGCAGATGATGTCACTGACGCCAATGGTGGAACGGATAGTCCGCCAGTGCGTGGCGGCCACGTCGATAAGAACGAAAAGGTAGCGGGGGAACAAGGGCGCAGCGATCCAGTCGGTGCTCCGGGCATGGCGGCGGAGTTTACGATGCTGCGGCAGGTAGGCGGTAAATCCCTGGCGTTTGAGGTGGTGCAAGGCTAGAGATTCCAGGCGGGGGCGGGTATAGATCACGTGCCAGTGTTTCATGCCATGCCCTGTCTTTTCGGCGGGTTTTTTTCACGAGAAATCTTGAGCAGGGGTAGAGTCATCACATGGGCCGGGGAGATGTCTCGGACCAGGCTGTCATATGTGGACTGGGGCTCAGCTAGGTCGGTGACGATTACAGCGTCAAAATTTCCTAGGGCCATAAGCCTGGAGGACACGGGAAGCCCGGAAAAACGGTCACTGGTCTGCCGCTCATCCAGAATCCCCACTAGTTTTACGGGATAGTCGGCAACGCACAGGGTCATGACTTCGCACAGGTCGCCGGCTCCGGCCAGCGCCACATGACACCAACCGGCATCGGCGCAGGTTTCGAGTATGTCCGAGCACTGGTCGCGGGCCTTGCGGAAGAAGCCGAAGGAAGAGGAAAGATATTCCGCCGTAAGCCGGGCTTTTTCGGAGAATCCCTTGGGGGTAAGGTAATAAGCGTAGCGGTTGGCTGGCGCCTGGCTGACTTTGATCAAACCTTTCTTGATGCAACGCTTCAGATAGGCATTCGTAAGGCCGAGCGCGATACCCAGCTCGTACGAGGCGGAACGCTGGGTGATGCTACTGTTCTCATGCACCGCGTTGAGCAGGCCCAGGGTGATCTCGGCCTCGCTGTCCAGAGTTCCTTGTGTGGGGGCGTTGTCGCCGGTGTTGTTCCCCACTTTTTGACCTCTCGGCTATATGTCTAAAAACGCCGCGAAAACCGGACGGCCCAGCTTGCGTTCGTATCATGAACTCTAATCGTTCATGAGATGAACGTCAAGCGCGTTCAAATCATGAACATTAGTCTTGACAGGGGTGTTCATTTTATGAACTCTTTCCTTGTGTTAAGGCTCAAAAGGGGCCTTTTTGTCCGGAGGAACCGATTCACCCGGACCGCGGTAGCGTGCCTGAATTGGACCCCGGGCATTGTCTATGAAGAACGCACCGCCATGTTTTTTCCGATACAGGTTTTGATAGGCACAGTTCCCGGCCGTTCTTGTGCGATGATTTCATCATTCCTCCGATTATGGTTCCTACCTGCTAGTTATGAAACCAAGCCATGCCGCCATTGCAAATGTGAGAATGGGAATCACCATGGACTTAAACAATAAGAACTGCCTCATATGTGAATCATCGGAAATTGATGAAAGACTCCAGAAACTGCGGGATTCGAACTCCATCAGTGTCTTGAGCTGCCGCTCATGCGGTCACAGCTTCCTGAATAGTTTTGGTCATATCAACGACGCCTATTTCGAAAGAGGACAATTTCTCCTCAACAAGGACTACATAGACGGCGTCGAAGACAGGAGGCGGCATTACGAATACGAGAATCAGAACAGGTTTGAGAGGATAGGTCCGCTTATCATCAACAAGGATGTGCTCGATTTCGGTTGTGGCGTTGGGTCTTTAATGGAAAAGATAAAACCTCTCGCCAAGACCGTTGAGGGCGTGGAACCGACCGACCCTTTCCGTGAACACGTCCAATCTCAGGGATATGCCTGTCACGCCGCAATTGACGACGCCATCGGCCCCTACGATTTTATTTCCGTATTTCATGTGCTTGAACACATTCCGGATCCCATAGCCGTACTACGCGATCTGAGCGGGAAACTTTCCCCCAACGGACTGCTGTATGTTGAAGTGCCTAATGTGAACGATGCCCTTGTTTCCCTGTACGATATCGAAGCCTGCCTTAGTTTTAATTTCTTCAAGGATCATCTTCATTACTTTTCACGCCACAGTCTTGGTCTGGCCATTGCAAAGGCAGGTCTGAAAGCGGCGGGAATTTCCGGTCATAATCGTTTCGGCCTGGCCAACCACATGTACTGGCTCCGCTACGGAAAACCCGGCGGACACCTGGAATGGAGTTTCCTGGAAACACCCAGTTTAGCGCGGGAATATGCCCGCGCACTGGCGGCAATGGACATAAGCGACAGTCTCGTTGCACAGATACGCCTGGCGGAGAAATAAACTTAAAGATACAGACCCGTCGAGATAGAGCATGGCCTCATTGTATGAGCCGGCACTAACCCCCAGAAATTAGATTATAGCGGTACCACCGCATCCCTATCGCCGCCTCCTGAAACCCGCTAAGCATTTCTCCATAATCAATGTTTAATCGACTCACTGTCTTTTGCCACCACTTTCAGAATCTCCCGCTTTATCTCGTTGCCCAATGGAGGAGCAAGGAGGTGGCACATGAGATTGCCTGACGATTATGGCCTCTGAACTCCAAAATTCAATTTCTGTAGCGGAGAAGTGGAAACAGCGGTACCTGTTGTTTTTTCTGGGGCAGCGGTTCTTGGAGGTAGACACCTTTCTGCCCACCGCCATGGAACTGGCCATGGCCCATCCCGAATGGAGGATGCGGTTTATCGTTTTTAACGAGCAGAACTATCGGGCAATCCTTGCCAATCGGATAATAATGAAAGGCTTCGAAAGTTGCGGCAGCCTTCATTTTCTGGGAGGTGGCGAGGGTGGCTGGGGGATGAAAATCCGGCGCCGCCTTGAGGGATTCGCCGTCATCACGGGGTGGATTCTACGCCGTGGACGGCCGGTTCTTTTTTCATCGAGGGCCTTCTCACGGGGGCCGTATCTGCTTTTTTCTGCCCTGGCCCGGCTGCGCGGAGGAAACAGCTATCTGTTGTGGAAAAACCGCAGCCCCGACGAGGTTCATCGCATTATTTTTCAGGTGCGAGAATTACCGGAGAAAGAATCGGTTTCATTCTTGGCGCGCATATTGGGCAGGGATCAGGATGCCGTCATCTATTATCACGATCAGCAGAAGAAAACGCTTGATGAGGCTTCTGCTTTTGGGCGTATCTATGATGTTCCATGGGTGCGAATCGGCATACCCCACCGTTTCCCGGCCTGGAGACGCTTTATTGATGGCCAGATCGAAGCGGAGAGAAAGCGGCTGGCGCAGGATGGCGTTCCACAGGATGCCGAGATCTACACCCTGTTCGCGGCCAAGCCAGGGAGCGGAAGAAATTACAGCCTGCCGGGTTCTATCGAAAGATCATTCAAGACCATCATGGCCTCTCTGGCGCGACTTCGTCCAGACGCTGTGATTTTAATCCGCGCCCATCCGCTGGCGATGGAGGAGCCCTATATCAAGGAGTGCATCAAGGAAGCAGGGGGCGGGCGCGCGCGTATGACTCTTGCCCATCCAGAAGTGCTAATTGCGTTGTCGCATCGGTGTATCACCAACAATCAGACGAATATTCTATTTGCTGGTTTTTTGGGGAGGCTCATCGATTGCGGTGAATATCCCGAATTCCATTTCAAGGAACATGGCGAGGTGTCGCTTGCCCACGGATACGGCCCTCTCTACATTAATCCTTTGGCCAAGGATTTTGATGCTCGCCTGGCCCGGGCGCTGGAGGACAATTCCCTGTTCGAAGCGCCCGAACTGACGGAAAAAAGGGACATCCTCCACCGCAACAATCCGCCCCGTCCAGATATCCTTCTGGACCTGCTCGATCACGGCCATCCGGCGAAGGACTCATTGGTGACGTTTCATGGCGCCTGATATCCCATTGGCGGAAAACAAATACGTACTATTATGATGCGGTGAAATGACGCGCCTGGAACACTTGCTTTAATTCATAGCCACGACATAAGACTCCAGGCACTGCACCCTCAGACTCTAGGCGCCGCATTTTCATCGGCTGCAATCCGTGCGATGCGGTGCCTTTCGACGTGCTTGCCCATTCTCTCAACCATCGCGCCAGCCGCGTAGGATACATTATGAAATACATTCCAACGATTTACGTGGGTTATGACCCAAGAGAAGACGAGCCCTATGAAGTGTTAAAATATACGGCACACAAACATGCATCGGGACCGCTGAATGTTTATCCAATTAAGCAGCACTTGATGCGGCGAATCGGTTTGTATCGCCGAGCATGGCAACTCGGCAGTTCGTCATTACCTAGCTCAAATAATGAGTCTGATATTCAGCACCGCGATATATTCGACGGCAAACCTTTTGCCACTGATTTTTCGTTTTCACGATTTCTAATCCCATTTTTGCACAGACTTGAAGGTTGGGCATTGTTCATGGATTGCGATATGTATTTTAGGTCTGATCCTTTGGAATTATTTGAAAAATACAATGATCCAAAGTATGCGATATATTGTGTAAAGCATAACCATACTCAGGCGTCAGAAGAAACGCACAAAATGTATGGAAATGAACAATATCAATACTCACGTAAAAATTGGTCGTCTGTTGTCATGTATAACTGTGGTCATGAATGTCATAACAACCTTACAGTTGATGATGTTAGTACAAAGTCAGGGCACTGGCTGCATAACTTTAAATGGCTAGACGATGACACTATTGGTGACTTGCCAGAAGAGTGGAATTGGCTGGACGGCCATTCTTCTGCTGATATTGATGCAAAGAATGTTCATTTCACCAGAGGTGGCCCTTGGTTTAGAGGCAAGATATGGGAACCTCTTGATGATAAATCTGAGGAATATGCTCAAGAATGGGAGTCATTGAGAGACGAAATGAACGCAGATGTTAATTACGCCGCCGACTCGACAACGAGGAGCTGATCGGCGAAATTCCCCATCGCTGGACCATCTGGTGGAGTGCCATCCACCGGCGCCGGCATCTGAGCTGTCCAACATCCACTTCACCATCGGCGGACCCTATTCCACCGAATATGCCGATCTGCATTCGGTGCAAGGATCCGCCCGCTAAAACAGGCTAGGCGAATGCCGGCGCGGAGAGCGCCAGAACGCCGCGGCTGTGGTTGCTAATTCGTGAGCCCTCAGTCGGAGAACAAAACCATGACCAACACCCAAACCTTTCTCAAGCACGCCGCCGAGGTCTGTAGCCGGATCGACGCCGCGGCCGTGGAACGCTTGGTGGCTGAGTTGAAAGCCTTGCGCGAACGCGGCGGGCGGCTGTTCATCACCGGCGTCGGCGGCTCGGCGGCCAATGCCAGCCACGCGGTGAACGATTTTCGCAAGCTCTGCGGCATCGAGGCCTATGCGCCCACCGATAACGTGTCAGAATTGACTGCGCGCACCAACGATGAGGGCTGGGAAACGGTTTTCGCCGGTTTCCTCGAGGTGAGCCACGCCAATGACAAGGACGCGGTGCTGGTGTTCTCGGTGGGCGGCGGCAACGCCGAGAAGAACGTCTCGGTGAACATCATCCGCGTGCTGGAAGAAGCCAAGAAGCGGGGTATGAAAATCTTCGGCGTGGTGGGCCGTGACGGCGGCTATACCAAACAGGTGGGCGACGAGGTGGTGGTGGTGCCGACAGTGGAGCCGGGTCTGGTGACGCCGCTGACGGAGGCCTTCCAGGCCGTGGTCTGGCACGGTATCGTCAGCCATTACGACCTTCAGATCAGGGATACCAAATGGTAGGGCACCTGTTCATATGACGGGGCTGGGCGGCAAGCACCGGGCGGTGTTTCTCGACCGCGACGGTGTTCTCAACCGTTCCGACGTGCGCGAGGGCAGGCCATTCGCGCCGCTGTGCGTGGAGGAGTTTGATATCCTGCCCGGCGTGGCCGATGCGGTCGATGAGCTGAAGGCGGCGGGGTTCCTGGTTATCGTCACCACAAACCAAAAGGATATCGGCGAGGGCCTGGCCAGCCACGAAGTATTGGAAGCCATGCACGACAAACTGCGTGCCGCCGTGCCGGTGGATGATATCTGCGTGTGCACCTGTGGCGAGACCTGCCGCCGCTACAAACCCAAACCCGGCATGTTGCTGGACACGGCGCGGCAATGGGATATCGACCTTGCCGCCAGCGTCATGGTGGGCGACCGCTGGCGCGACGTGGATGCTGGAAAGGCCGCCGGATGCCTCACCTATTTCATCGACTGTGGCTATGACGAGTCGCTCAACCATGCTCCGGACCATACCGTCTCAGACCTGCCCGAGGCGGTGCGTCATATTCTCAAAGCCTTATCTGTTTGAATGGGGGCCAGCATGACGAAAACCGATAGTTTAAACGTGAAGATTTTCGCCGACGGGGCCAATCTCGACGGTATTCGGGGGCTGGTGCGGAACCCGCTTATCAAGGGATTCACCACCAACCCCACGCTTATGCGCAAGGCTGGGATCATCGATTACGCGGCCTTTGCCAAGGATATGCTCGAGGTGATCGGTGATGCCCCAGTCAGTTTCGAGGTCTTCGCCGACGAATTCGACGAAATGGAGGCTCAGGCGCTGGAGATCGCCTCTTGGGGCGACAATGTCTATGTGAAAATCCCCATCACCAATACCAAGGGCGAGTCTTCTATGCCGTTGGTGGGGCGGCTCTCGGCGCAGAAGGTGCAGGTCAACGTCACCGCCATGATGACCTTGGATCAGGTGCGCCACATGGTCGAGGCCCTGCATGCGGAAACGCCTGCCGTGGTCTCGGTGTTCGCTGGGCGCATCGCCGATACCGGCCTCGACCCGGTGCCACTGATGCGCGAGGCGGTGGGCATTCTCGAAAGCAGGCCCAAGGCGGAATTGCTGTGGGCGAGCCCGCGCGAATTGCTGAATATCTTCCACGCAGACGAGGTGGGTTGTCATATCATCACCGTGACCCACGACCTGCTGGACAAGCTTAAAGGCGTGAGCAAGGACCTCGACCAGTTCAGCCTCGAGACGGTGCAGATGTTCTACGATGATGCCTCCGCCGCCGGCTATACCATCGCCACCGACACGAAAGCCTCGGCCACCGGTTAGGCAGGGACTGAATTTAGAACAGAGAAGATGACTTTATTAAAGGACGTAATGATTACCGGTGGCGCCGGATATGTGGGCAACCTTTTGGTGCCCCAACTTCTCGAAGACGGCCACAACGTCATCGTCTATGACATCATGTATTTCGGCAAGGACACCCTGCCCCTGGATCATCCCGGTCTGAGCGTGATCGAGGGCGATATCCGCGACACCGCGAAACTGGAGAAGGCGTGTGAAGGCATGGATGCGGTGATCCACCTGGCCTGTATTTCCAACGATCCCAGTTTTGAGTTGGATGAAGGACTTTCTACCTCCATCAACTATGACTGTTTTGAGCCCATGGTGGTGGCTGCCAAGGAGGCCAGGGTCAAACGTTTTATCTATGCCTCCACAAGTTCCGTCTATGGCGTTTCCGACGCCCCGGAGGTGCGCGAGGATCACCCCCTGGTGCCGCTCACCCATTACAACCGTTTCAAGGGCATGTGCGAGCCGCTGTTGTTCAAGCATCAGGGGCCGGACTTCACCTGCGTCACCATTCGGCCCTCCACCGTCTGCGGTTATTCTCCGCGCGCCCGTCTCGACCTGACAGTGAACATCCTCACCAACCATGCGGTAAACAAAGGCAAGATTACAGTCTTTGGCGGCGATCAGTACCGCCCCAACCTCCACATCAAGGACATGGTGCGGCTCTATCAAACGATACTGGCCGTGGATGCCGACAAGATTGCCGGCGAGACCTTCAACGTGGGATACCGCAACCTCTCGGTCATGGAAATCGCGAAGCAGGTGAAGAAGGTGGTGGAAGAGGAATATCCCGAATTGGGCGATATCAAGATTGTGCGCACGCCTAGCGACGACAACCGTTCCTACCGGGTGACCTCGGACAAAATTAAGGACATGCTGGGGTACGAGCCTATCTTTACGGTAGAGGACGCCATCCGCGACCTGTGCCTGGCTTTCCGCGAGGGCAAACTACCCGACAGTTTCGATAACCCCTGGTACTATAACGTCAAACAATTACAGGAAAGGAGAGCGGCGTAATGGCGCCCAAACCAATTGCCGTGGTCACCGGCGGCGCCGGGTTCATCGGCAGCCATATGGTGGACCTGTTGTTGGAACAGGGGTTCGCCGTAAGGGTGATCGATAATCTGGCAGGTGGGCGCGAGCGCAATCTCGCTCACCATGCGGACAATCCAAATCTGGCCTGCGAATGGCGCGATATCCGCGGGGTGGCGGCGGACGACGTCCTGTTCCGCGAGGCCCGCCATGTGATCCATTTCGCCGGCGTCGGCGACATCGTTCCCTCTATCGAACAGCCAGTGGAATATATGGAGGTCAACGTCCAAGGCACGGTGCGCGTTCTGGAGGCTGCACGGGCGGCGGGAGTGGAAAAACTGGTCTATGCTGCATCAAGCTCATGTTACGGCCTGGCGCAGACGCCGACCGGTGAGGACCATCCGATCGCAACGCAATACCCCTACGCGCTCTCCAAATACATGGGCGAGAAGGCCTGTTTCCACTGGCATAGGGTCTATGGTCTGCCGGTGAATTCGATCCGCATCTTCAATGCCTATGGCACGCGCTCGCGCACTTCGGGGGCGTACGGCGCGGTGTTTGGGGTTTTTCTGAAACAAAAACTTGAGGACAAGCCCTTTACCGTTGTCGGCGACGGTGCCCAGCGCCGTGATTTCATCTATGTTACCGATGTGGCGGAAGCCTTTTTCGCGGCGGCAAAAAAGGGTGGTGGCGGAGAGTTCTGGAACTTGGGCGCGGGCGACCCCCAATCGGTGAACAGGCTGGTGGAGTTGTTGGGTGGCGAGGTGGTGTATATTCCAAAGAGGCCTGGAGAACCCGACTGCACTTGGGCCGATATCGCTAAAATTACCTCGGAGTTGGGCTGGAAACCGCAAGTCAGTTTCGAGCGGGGTGTGGAAAAGGTTCTTACTGAAATCAACTACTGGCGTGAGGCACCGTTGTGGGAGCCAGATTCAATCGCAAAGGCCACCGAGATCTGGTTCAAGCATCTTTCGGACGATAAAAACCGCCCCGGCCTTTCCTGAGTTTATCAGATTATGGTGAAGAATTTCGTTGAAGGCGACTACCGACGCAAGATCAAAACGCCGGAGGAACTGTGCGAGATTATCGGGCAGCATCCGCGCGAGCATAAGGTGGTCATGTGCCACGGCGGATTCGACATCGTACATCCGGGACATATCCGGCATCTCATCTATGCCCGGGACAAGGGGGATATGCTCGTGGTCAGCCTTACCTGCGACGCCCACATCTCCAAGGCTGACATGCGGCCATTCGTTCCCGAAGAACTGCGCGCCATGAATCTGGCGGCGTTGGAAGTGGTGGATTATGTGGTCGTCGATCCCCATCCGACGCCGCTGGAAAATCTCGGCAAGATACAGCCCGACTATTTCGTCAAGGGCTATGAATATATAGAAGGCAAGATCAACCCTAGGACCCAAGAGGAAAAGAAGGTCATCGAATCCTACGGCGGGGAATTCATTTTCACGCCGGGCGATATCGTTTATTCCTCTTCGGCGATCGTCGAAGCGGATCCCCCCAATCTGGCGACGGAAAAACTGGCCACTCTTCTGGGTGGGGAGAGCCTTGCCTTCGATGATCTCTATGGGGCTCTGGACAAGCTGTCGGGTTTGCGCGTGCATGTGGTGGGGGATACCATCGTCGACACCCTGACCATGACCACGTTGATCGGGGCTAGCGCCAAAACCCCCACATTTTCCTGCCGTTACGAGGGACGGACCGATTTTGTGGGCGGTGCCGGGATCGTCGCTAAGCATCTCAGTGCGGCGGGGGCGGAAGTTATCTTTTCCACGGTTCTCGGCGACGACGCCCTGAAAAACTTCGTGCTTGAGGATTTGCAAAGCGCGGGTGTGGACACCCGAGTCGTGATCGACCCCACGCGTCCCACCACCAATAAGAATTCCTTCGTCGCCGGCGGCTACCGCCTTCTCAAAGTGGATACACTGGACAACCGCTCCGTTTCCGACAAAATCCTAGAAGAGTTGAAGGGAAAAATCTCTTCCTCCGATGGCGACACCGTTGTTTTCAGCGATTT
This sequence comes from Alphaproteobacteria bacterium, assembly GCA_030739855.1. GTDB lineage: Bacteria > Pseudomonadota > Alphaproteobacteria > UBA11136 > UBA11136 > UBA11136. The sequence continues at coordinate 14,920 of JASLYJ010000017.1, forward strand.
CCGGCATGGCATATTCAGCCGCGAGACCATTCCGGCGCTTGTGGAGGCCATCCCCGAAGGGGTCTTCCGCGTTGGTGACAGTCAGGTGGCTAGTCGCTGGGGCAACATTCTCGATTTCCACGACTTCGACCTCATCACGCCCAATGAAAAGGAAGCCCGCTTCGCCCTGGGCGACCAAGACACGGTGATCCGCCCCCTGGGCTCGGAACTCTACCGTCAGGCACGGTGCAAGACATTGATTCTGAAAATGGGCGGGCGCGGCCTCATTACCTTCCGCGCCCCGGTGACGGAATCGCCCGAGCGGCGGCAATTTTTCGTCATGGACAGCTTCGCCAGTCATGTGGTGGACGCAATGGGTTCCGGTGACGCGCTGTTGGCCTATGCCACCCTGGCCATGAAGGCGACGGGGAACGAGATCATCGCGTCGGCACTCGGAAGTCTCGCCGCCAGTGTGGAATGTGAGAAAGACGGCAATATTATGGTCTCGCCAGACGACGTGCGGCGCAAGCTACAGGACATCGAAAACCACGCAAACTATAGCTATTGAGCACAGGGAAAAATCGGTTGCGGGTGGTGGTGGCCGGCATGGGCGTGCAGGGACATAAGCGCGTGGCTGCGGCGGGCGATGATGTGGTGGCCACAGTCGATCCTGTGTCTGGGGGCGTGGACTTTAAGGCCATCGAGGACGTGCCGCTGGAGTCTTACGACGCGGTGCTGGCCTGTATCCCCGACCAGGCCAAGATGGAAGTGCTGGGATATCTTCTGGAACACAGTAAGCATGTGCTGGTGGAAAAACCCATCCTTGCCGAGAACGAGGCGATGATTCACCGTCTTCGAGAGTTGGCGGAGGCAGGCGGCGCCGTCTGTTACACTGCCTATAACCACCGTTTCGAGCCCCATTTCATGCGCATGAAGGAGCTAATCACATCCAGAGCGTTAGGCCGCATCTACACCCTGCGCATGTTCTACGGTAACGGCACGGCGCGGCTGGTTCGTGATTCCGCCTGGCGCGACAAGGGCGCGGGCGTGCTGCCCGATCTTGGCTCCCATCTTCTCGACACGCTGTTGTTCTGGATTGGCGCACCGAAGACGCCTTTCACCGTGCGCGCCGCCAGCCGTTTCGAGAACCGCGCCCTTGATCATGTGGTTCTGGGTTCCGAAGGGGAGGTATCAATCCAGCTGGAGATGACGTTGCTCAGTTGGCGCAACCATTTCACCTGCGACGTGCTGGCGGAGAAGGGCAGCGCTCATATCGAATCCCTGTGCAAGTGGGGCCCCTCCACCTTCCGTCATCGCACCCGGGTGTTACCTAGTGGCCGGCCGGAGGAAGAAGAGGAGACGCTAGAGCAGAATGATCCCACCTGGGCGCTGGAATACGATCATTTCAAGTCGCTCTGCGCCAAGGGCGGGCCCTCCAACCTGGATAATGATCTCTGGATCAACGGTGAATTAAATCGGCTCGGTACACAGGCGCTGGAGCGCGCTGCGGCATGAACCTGCCGGTTATTGGCTATGCGGGGATGACCCATCTCGGCTTGTGTTCGGGCATCGCCGCGGCGTCCAAGGGTTTTTCCGTGGTGGGCTATCACAACGACGTGGAGTTGATCGCCGCCATCGACAAGGGCGAGCTGCCGGTGGTGGAGCCGGGCCTCGACGGGATGTTTGCCGCCAACCGGGAACGTCTGACGTTTAGTGCCAAGCCGGAAAGCCTGAACGAGTGTGGCGTGGTTTACGTGGCCGTGGACGTGCCCACAGACGATGAAGGGAAAAGCGACCTCTCCCCCATCGAGGCCATGATCGGGACGGTGACGCCCCATCTCCATGACGAGGCGGTTCTGGTGATCCTGTGCCAGGTGCCGCCGGGATTCACGCGGGGAAGGTGCCTCAGCAACGCATGGCTTTTCTATCAGGTGGAGACGCTCATCTTCGGCCGCGCCGTGGAGCGCGCCACACAGCCCGAGCGTTTCATCATCGGCTGCGCCGATCCACAAACACCCCTGCCGGAAAGCTATGGGGCCTTCCTCGCCGCCTTTGGCTGTCCCTTGCTGCCCATGCGCTATGAAAGCGCGGAACTGGCGAAGATCGCTATCAACTGTTTCCTGGTGGCCAGCGTCTCTACCACCAATACCCTAGCCGGGTTGTGCGAGTGCATGGGCGCCGACTGGTCGGAGATCGCGCCGGCGCTGCGGCTCGACGCACGGATCGGACCAAAGGCCTATCTCAACCCCGGCCTCGGTATTTCCGGCGGCAATCTGGAGCGCGACCTGGCCTCGGTGTGCCGTCTGGGCGAGGCCAATGACAGCGATACCCGCGTCATCGACTCCTTCCGGGGCCTGAGTGGTTACACCAAGGACTGGACTTGGCGGGTATTGGAGCGTTGTGTTCTGAACAGCATTGAAAGCCCCCGTATCGCCGTTCTCGGTCTGGCCTATAAGGAAAACACCCACAGCACCAAGAACTCGCCGGCGCTGCTTCTTCTCGGTCATTTGAAAAAACATAAGGTGTCCGTGTTCGATCCGGTGGTGCCGGCTAGTGCCGCCCCGGAAACCATGGGAGCGGATTCGGCGTTGGCCGCCTGTGAAGAGGCCGATGTAACGGTGATCGCCACGCCGTGGCCGGAATTTAGCGAGATGGACCCGATGGCGCTTGCCGCAACCATGAAGGGAACCACGGTGATCGACCCCTATGCCATGCTCGACGGCACGGAAGTGATGGTGGCGGGGCTCGCCCATTACACGCTGGGCCGCCCGGCGCAGATCGCGGCGGTAGGCTGAGGACCATACTGGAACATCTAAATCCGACGCCAACCGCGCCTTCCCGCGTGGTCATCATGGGTGCCGGCGGATTCGTGGGCGGTCAGGCCGCGGCAAAGCTGGAAGCAGACGGAATCCTCGTGCTGCGCCTGACGCGGAGCGAGGTTGACCTATTGGTGCAAGGCGCAGCGGAAAAATTGGCCGGGCTTCTGGAGTCCAGAGACTGTTTGATTGTGGTCTCGGCTATTGCACCATGTAAAAACGCGGCCATGCTGGCAGACAACATGGCCATGATGGGCGCGGTCTGTTCGGCACTGGAAAAGACGCCCGTGGCCCATGTAATCTATATCAGCTCCGACGCCGTCTACAACGACAGCGACGGACTTTTGAGCGAGGACTCAGTCACGGCTCCGGACAATTTGCACGGCATCATGCATGTGGCGCGCGAGTTGATGCTGAAATCGGTCGTGGGTGAGACTCCACTGGCGATCCTGAGGCCGAGCCTGCTTTACGGTCTTGACGATCCCCATAACGGCTATGGTCCCAACAGTTTCCGGCGGCTGGCGGCGAAAGGCGAAGATATCACCCTTTTCGGCGAGGGCGAGGAGCGGCGCGATCACGTTCTTATAGAGGACCTGGCTGACATCATCCGCCTGGTGGCATTGCACAGAAGCAAAGGCGTGCTGACGGTGGCCACCGGCGAGGTGGTCTCGTTTAAGGATATGGCGGAAATGGTGGTGGCCCGATTTGATGAGGCCGTGGTCATCAAGGGTTCGCCACGCAAAGGCCCCATGCCCCATAACGGCTACCGTCCCTTTGATGTGTCCGCCACCAGAGACGCCTTTCCGGAGTTCCGCTATACCCTGCCCAGCGAAGGCATCGCCAGAGTGCATTCGCAGATGACGGCAGGCGCGTAATGGCCGAACTTAACCTGCTGCGGCAGTATTCTCAGGCAAAGCGCGACATCACCCATCGCCATCAGGTGCAGGAGGAAAACCGCGCCATCGCCAAACAGTTCGGCGAGGCCTTCTTCGACGGCGAGCGTGACCAGGGGTACGGGGGCTATCGCTATGATGGGCGTTGGGTGCCCGTGGCCCGAGACTTCGTGGACCATTGGGGGCTTAAACCTGGAGACCGGGTGCTGGATATCGGCTGCGCCAAGGGGTTCCTGGTAAAAGACCTGATGGGCGTCTGTCCGGGGCTGGAAGTCTTCGGTCTTGACATTTCCGATTATGCTGTGACCCATTGCGAGCCGGAGGTGGTGGGGCGCCTGCATGTGGGGTCGTGCGACCGGCTGCCCTTTCCCAACAACAGTTTCGACGCCGCCATTTCCATCAATACCGTTCACAATCTGGACCATGAAGGGTGTGTGCTGGCGTTGCGGGAAATGAAGCGGGTCTCGCCCCGGAACAATTACGTGCAGATCGATTCCTACCGCACGGCCCAGGAAAAACAGAATATGGAAGACTGGGTTCTGACCGCGGTGACCACGCACGATCCCGAAGGCTGGCTGGCGCTGTTCGCCGAGGCGGGGTACGACGGCGATTATTACTGGACCATCACCGAATAACTTTCAGACGTATTTTTCAGCCAATAGGCAACCCATGAAAACTTATGCAATTATCGGCGGTAACGGCGTGTTCGGCATCCACACCGCCCTCTATCTTCTGGCCAATGCCGACCCCAAAAAGGTCATTTGTATCGGTCGCAATCCGGAAAAGCCGGAACCCTTCACGCTCAACCTGGGCAAGGGCGATGACCGCTACAGCTATCGCCAGATTCATATGGTTTTCGAGCATGACCGCATGATGGAACTGTTGGATGCGGAAAAGCCCGACATCATCATCAACTACGCCGCCATCGCCGAGCCGGCCCTGTCGTTCAAGCATTCGGCGCGTTATTACGACAGCAACGTGATGGCGGTGGCGCGGCTGTGCGAAGACCTGATGGCGCATGACTATCTGGAACGCTTCATCCAGATCGGCACCTCGGAACTTTACGGCTCCACCGACCTGGCCTCGCGCGAGGACGACCCGCTTAAACCCACCACGCCTTATGCGGTTTCCAAGGCGGCGGCCGACATGCATCTGGATTCGCTGTTCAATGTTCTGAAATTTCCCATGAATATCGTCCGCCCGTCCAACGCCTATGCGCCGGGCCAGCTTCTCTATCGCATTATCCCGAAGACGGTGGTGTTCGGACTCACCGGGCGCAAGCTGCCGCTTCAGGGTGGCGGCAAGGCGCGCAAGTCCTATCTCCACGCCCGCGATCTTGCCCATGCTCTGCATCTGGTGATCGAGAAGGCACCATTGGGGACCACCTATAACGTGGGGCCGCCCGAACCTGTCTCGATCCGCGATCTGGTGATCAAGACGGCGCAGGCTATGGACAAGACTCTGGAAGACGTGGCCGAGGAGGCCCCCGACAGGCTGGGCCAAGATTCCCAGTACTGGCTCGATAGCAGCGCCATCGCCCGCGATACCGGCTGGGAAATGAAAATTAGTCTCGATGAAGGGCTCGCAGAGATGGTGGATTGGGGCCGCACCTATCTCGATTTCCTCAAGGATTACACCGCCGATTACGACTGGCGGGCCTGAACGGCGTATGGAAAAACGAGTGACACAAATCGACGACCAAACACTGCTTCGGCTGCACCGGGACATGCTGCGCATCCGGCTGGTGGAGGAAGCCATCGCCGAACGTTATGGTGAGCAGGAGATGCGCTGTCCGGTCCATTTGTCCGACGGTCAGGAAGGAATAGCGGCCGGCGCCTGTCTGGCTCTGCGGAAAACGGACAAGATTGTCAGCACCCATCGCAGCCACGGCCATTACCTCGCCAAGCAGGGAAGCCTCAAGGCCATGCTCTGTGAAATCTACGGCCGTGCGCCGGGATGCGTGGGCGGGCGCGGCGGCTCCATGCATCTTCTCGACGACGAGGCGGGAGTACTGGCCTGTCTGCCTATTGTCGGCACCTCGGTGCCGCTGGGCGTGGGCGTGGCTTATGCCGCCAAGAGGACCGGCGAGGATACGGTGGTCATGGTTTTCCTGGGTGACGCCGTGATGGAAGAAGGGGTGTTCCACGAGAGCGCCAATTTCGCCGCGCTGCATTCCCTGCCGGTGGTCTTCGTCTGCGAGAACAACAACCTATCTTTTTATACCTCCCTTGAGGTGCGCCAGCCTGACCGTCCCATGACCGATATCGCCAAGGCCCACACCATCACCATTAAGGAACTGGACGGCAACGACGCGGCGGCGGTGTTCGAGGCCGCGAGCGGGGCCGTGACCCAGGCGCGAAAGGGTGGGGGACCGAGTTTCCTCATGTGCAATACCCGGCGCTGGCGCGAGCATTGCGGCCCCCGCTACGATTACGAGCTGGGCCAGATGACGGAGCGGGAGTTCGAAGCCCTGCGCACCGACTGCCCCGTGGCGCGGCTGGATGCACAACTGCGCAAGGCGGGGCTGCTCGATGATGTGGGCGAGGAAACCCTGCGGGCGGAACTAGGCCGGGAGATAAGCCAAGCCTTCGAGTTTGCCTGCAACGCCCCCTTCCCGGAACTGAAGACGGCGGGGGACCATGTCTATGCCTGAGATACGCTCCCTCAACGGCGCAGAAGCCGCGCGCATGGCCCTTTTCGAGAGTATGGAAAGGAACCCGGACGTGTTCGTGATGGGCGAAGGCATTGCCGATCACGGTAATTTCTTCGGTACCACCAACGGTCTGATGGAGAAATTCGGCCCCGAGCGCATGCTGGAAATGCCGGTAGCCGAGAACGCTATGACGGGAATCGCCATCGGCGCCGCCATGATGGGCCAGCGCCCGGTGATGAGCCTGCAACGTGTGGAGTTCGTTCTGTTGGCCCTGGAACAGATTTTCGATAACGCCGCTAAAATCCACTACGCCACCAACGGCCGGTACAGGGCGCCCATCGTCATCCGGGTGGTGGTGGGCCGTGGCTGGGGCCAGGGGCCACACCATGCCCAGAGCCTGGAATCCATATTCGCCCATTTCCCGGGGTTGAAGGTAATTATGCCGGCCTTGGCCCGTGATTCGAAGGGTATGCTGATCGCCGCAATCGAGGATGACAGCCCGGTGATCTGTATTGAACACCGCTGGATTCATTTCGCCAAGGGGCCGGTGCCAGAAGGCCATTACGTAGAGCTGCTGGATGGACCGCGGGTGCGGCGGGAAGGCAGCGACGTCACCATCGTCGCCACGAGCTATGCCGTTCTCGAAGCGCTGGCCACGGCCGAGGCGCTGGAGAAGGTGGGCATCTCGGCGGAGGTCATCGATCTGCGCGTGCTGCGCCCGCTCAACCTTGGCCCGGTGATAAAATCGGTGGCCAAGACTGGGCGGCTGGTGACCATCGACACCGGCTGGACCACCTATGGCGTCGGCGGCGAGATCGTCGCCACGGTGGCCCAGGAATGCCTGGGCGATCTGAAGGTGCCGCCGCGGCGTCTGGGGCTGGCCGACCATCCCACGCCCAGCAGCCGCAGTCTCACCCCCGACTATTACCCCACGCCCGAAGCCCTGATCGACTGTGTGGGTGAGATGGTGGGCGCGCAAGCCAAGCAATTGGAAGCGGCGCGGGCGGACATGGCCGAGCATCGCGGCGACCTGCCTCTCGACGTGCCCAATCCCACCTTTCAGGGGCCATTCTAGCCCGCACCCGGTTTTTCACATGGGCGTCCGATATTCCCCCCTGCCGCAGCAGTTCGCAGATTGCGACGAGATCTTCAACGAGCTGCGTCAACTGGTGGCCAGCGGAGCCTATACCATGGGCTCGGCGCTGGAGGAGTTCGAGGCTATGTTTGCCGAACTCACCGACATGAAGCACGCCATCGGTGTGGGCTCGGGCACCGACGCCCTGAAGCTGCCCTTAAAGGCGCTGGGGATCGGTCCCGGCGACGAGGTCATCACCTGCGCCAATACCTTTTACGCCACGGTGGGCGCTATCAACGAGGTGGGTGCAAAACCGGTTTTTGTGGACTGCACAGATAGTTTTCAGATCGACGTGGATGGCATCGAGGTAGCCATCACCCCCAACACCAAGGCCGTCATGCCGGTGCATCTGACGGGCGATGTGGCCGATATGCCACGTATCATGGAGATCGCAGAGGCCCACGGCCTGCCGGTGGTGGAGGACGCCTGCCAGAGCCTGATGGCCACCCGCGACGGACGCCAGGCTGGAAGCTGGGGGATCGCTGCGGGCTTTTCCCTGCATCCTCTGAAAATCATCCATGTCTGGGGCGATGGCGGCGTGGTGGTGACCAATGACGACGACATGAACCGTCAACTGCGGCTCCTTCGTAATCACGGCCTGCGCAATCGCGATGAGATGAAAATCTTCGGCTACAACACACGTCTTGATACCCTGCAGGCTATCGTCGGCAAATGGATCATCAAGCGCGCCCGCGGCATTGCCGAAGGAAAAAACGCCAATGCCGCCTATTACGACGCCGCCTTCCGCGACATCTCCGGCGTACGCGTACCTCCGCGCAACGGCAAGGTCAACGGTGTCTATCTGCTCTATATTTTATTCGCCGAGGACCGCGATGCCCTGATGGAACATTGTCTGGCGCGCGGGGTGGAAGCCAAGATCCATTACCCCATCGCCCTCTATCTTCAGGAGGCGCTGAAATTCCTCGGCCACGGGAAGGGCGATTTTCCCGTTACAGACCGCCACGTGGAGACCATGATTTCCTTTCCCGTGGATCAGCATCTGCAACGGGTGGAAATGGATTACGTGATCAAGACAGTGCGCGACTTCTACGCCGGGAGAGATTAATGAGTAAACTGAAAGTCCCCTTCATCGACCTCCAGCAGCGTTACCAGGAGGAAAAGGAGGAATTGCTTTCCTGTGTAGAGCGGGTTTTAGAAAGCGGTCAGTTGGTGATGACGCCGGAGTTGGGGGCGTTTGAGGAAAAGGTGGCGGCTTTTACGGGCGTCAAGCACTGCGTGGGCCTTAATTCGGGCACCGACGCGTTGATGATGGCGTTGATGGCGCTGAGCATCGGCCGCGGCGACGAGGTCATCACCACACCCATTTCCTTCGTCGCCACCATCGGCGCCATTGTCCATGTGGGGGCGACCCCAGTATTCGCCGACGTGCGGGAGGACCAGAACATCGACCCGGCGGCCATCGAGGCGGCCATCACCACCAACACCAAGGCCATCATGCCGGTGCACTGGACTGGGCGCATCGCCGACATGGACGCTATCCTCCATATCGCCGAACGGCACAATCTGCTGGTGGTGGAGGATTCAGCCCAGACCATGGGCGCCTATTACCGTGGCCGTCACGGCGGCACCTTCGGCAAGGCCAATGCCATCTCCACCCATCCGCTGAAGAATCTCAACGCCGTCGGCGATGGCGGTTTTCTTCTCACCGATGACAATGCGGTGGCGAAAAAAGTACGGCTCTATCGCAATCATGGACTGGAGGATCGCGACATCTGCGTTCTGTTCGGAGTCAATTCCCGGCTCGACGTGCTCAACGCCGAGGTGCTCAGCTTCCGCCTCGACCGGCTGAAATCGGTGATCGAGGGGCGCAAGCGCAACGTCAATCTCTACCGTGAGATGATTGCCGCTGAGCAGATGTATATCCCGCCCTGCAAGGACTACGAGGAAAACGCCTTCGTCATGTTCATCACCCAATGCAACGACCGCGACAAACTCCAAGCCTATTTGTCGGAGAAAGGCATCCAATCTTTAGTCTATTACGGGCGCTGTTTGCACCTGCATCCGGCGGCGGAGAAATTCGGCTATAAACGCGGCGATTTCCCGGTGGCCGAAAACCAGGCCGACCGGGTGCTGGCCCTGCCCCATCACCAGTATCTGAGCGAGGATCAGATCGCTTACGTGGCGGAAACGGTGAACGCCTTTTACGGGGCCGCATGATTTCGTGACGGCTCTCGCGCCATCATTTGTTCCCGCAGAGGATGTGGGCATCCGTACATCAGCGGCGATTCTCGTTACACTGGATGGCCGCTATCTGATGCAGCTGCGCGACACTGGCCAACAAACCTTTTTTCCCGACACTCTCTGTTTGTTCGGAGGTGCGCTGGAGGAAGGGGAGGATCCGGAAGCGGGGCTGCGGCGCGAACTGCGCGAAGAGCTGGAGCTGGAAGCAGGCGGGATACGCTATTTCACGCAGCTTGTCTACGACGCCATCTATGCTGATGGCACCATCCGCCAGCGTTATTTTTTCGAGGTGCCTATCGAGCCCGGTGTTATAGACAGCCTCGTCCTCCACGAGGGGGCCGCCATGCGGCTGATGACAGCGGACGATATGGCAGAAGAATCCTTTCGCTTTGTCCCGTATGATTTTGGCATCCTGCGTATGCACATGCTTCTGCGGCGAAAAGACGGAAGAACGACGGCCACTGAAGATAGCTTGTCGGCGGATAGGTCATGACTTCTCCGCCAACGCCATCAAAAGGAATTAGGGAAAAAACACCGCCGCTGTTTCCAGATCCGTTAATTCCGTACGATGCGAGAGCCAAATACGCCGCCGCCGCGATCCTGCTCAGCGAAGAAGGGGATTATCTGCTCCAGCAGCGCGACGGCACTCCGGGAATCTGGCATCCGAACATGCTAGGACTGTTTGGGGGAGCCATAGAGGAAGGAGAGGAGGCGGGCACGGCCCTGCGGCGCGAATTAATGGAAGAACTGAAATTCTCTCCGCGGCAGTTGACCTATTTTTCGTTTGGCTTCTTTGGCCACTCG
>JASLYJ010000018.1 GCA_030739855.1 Alphaproteobacteria bacterium
GTGGATTTCCTCATAGTCGATGCCTTCTTCTTTGGCCCAGTCCTCAATGGGTAGGTCCACTCCGAGTAAACGCAGAGCTTCTTCGTGCAGGGCGTTGGTCTCCCACTGTTCCGTGTAGGAGTTTTTTGGAATGCAGTGGGCCACCATGTCGGAGATCACGTCATTACGCATGTCGGTGATAGTCTCCGAAACATCCTCAGTGGTCATGATTTCCTTGCGCTGTTCGTAGATCACCTTACGTTGATCGTTCATCACGTCGTCGAACTTAAGCAGGTTCTTGCGGATGTCGAAATTGCGTGCCTCCACCTTTTCCTGGGCCTTTTCCAGCGCCTTGTTTACCCAGGGATGGACGATAGCCTCGTCTTCCTCGATGCCCAGCTTTTGCAACATGTTGTCGAGTCTGTCGGAGCCGAAAATACGCATGAGATCGTCTTCTAGTGAAAGGAAGAAGCGGGAAGAGCCAGAATCGCCCTGACGTCCGGAGCGGCCGCGGAGCTGATTGTCGATGCGCCGTGATTCGTGCCGTTCGGTGCCAATTATGAACAACCCGCCGGCTTTAAGGGCGGTCTGTTTCCCCGCTTTGATTTTTTCTTTCAGGACGGTCAGTTTTTCATTCCGCCTCGTGTCGTCTTCCATATCACCAAGCTCCTGGGCGATCAGCATATCCAGATTGCCACCTAGCTGGATATCGGTGCCGCGTCCTGCCATGTTGGTGGCGATGGTGACGGCGCTAGGCTTGCCAGCCTGGGCGACGATATTGGCTTCCTGTTCGTGGTATCGGGCATTGAGGACGTTGTGGGAAATTTTGTGCTTCTTAAGAAGCTTAGAAAGGTGCTCCGACTTCTCAATACTCACTGTGCCAACAAGAACTGGTTGCTTTCGCTCCTGGCATTCTTCCACAAGGGCGCAGATGGCCTTGTTCTTCTCTTCCGCCGTGCGATAAATCTCATCGTCTTGGTCGTCACGGATACAGGGGACATTGGTAGAAATTTCCACCACGTCTAGGGAATAGATATCGGCGAACTCGTTGGCTTCAGTCACGGCTGTGCCGGTCATGCCGGCGAGCTTGGGATAGAGGCGGAAATAGTTCTGGAAGGTGATGGCTGCCAGGGTTTGGTTCTCGACCTGGACCTCTACTTTTTCTTTTGCTTCTAGGGCCTGATGCAGCCCGTCGGAGAATCGCCTTCCTTCCATCATGCGGCCGGTGAACTCGTCAATGATGACCACGGCATTGTCCTTGACGATATAATCCACGTCGCGCTGGAATAGTTTGTGAGCACGAAGTGCTTGGCTGGTGTGGTGGACCAGAGACACGTTCTGGATATCGTAAAGCCCACCCTCGGTAAGAAGGCCTGCGTCGGCAAGCAAGGTTTCGACCTTTTCTGTGCCGCCTTCGGTGAAGGTAACGGCACGGACTTTTTCCTCCTTCTCGTAATCTTCTTCGGCAAGCTTGGGGATGATCTTGTCCACTTTGAGGTAGAGGTCTGATGAATCCTCAGAAGGGCCGGAAATAATAAGCGGTGTACGCGCCTCATCGATGAGGATGCTATCCACCTCGTCGACGATGGCATAATTGAAGGGGCGCAGCACCATATCCTCGATTTGGTATTTCATGTTGTCGCGCAGGTAATCGAAGCCCAGCTCGTTATTGGTGCTATAGGTAATGTCCGCAGCATAGGCATCGCGGCGCTGGGCGTCGGTCATTTCATGGAGGATGCACCCCACGGTTAGCCCCAGGAACTCGTAGATCTGGCCCATCCACTGGGAATCGCGCTGCGCCAGATAGTTGTTCACTGTGACCAGATGCACGCCGTCACCGGAAAGGGCGTTGAGATAAAGGGGCAGGGTGGAAACCAGAGTCTTCCCCTCACCAGTCTTCATCTCCGAGATCATGCCGCGGTGAAGAATGATTCCCCCCATAATCTGCACGTCGAAATGACGCTGGCCGAGAGTGCGCTTAGCGGCTTCACGAACAGTGGCGAAGACTTCAACCAGAAGATCGTCAAGGGTCTCACCCTGGCCGATACGCCCGCGGAAGTTATCGGTACGCGCTCGCAATTCGTCGTCGGAAAGCTTTTCCAAGGACGGTTCCAGATCATTGATCTCTCCGACGATGGGCCGGAGCTTATCTAAGTATCGGTCATTGGCGGTGCCGAAAATCCGCTTGGCAAGAGCACCAAACATCTAGTTCTCCAAGAGTCCACTGTCCAAAATGAGGAACCAGGCGGAGGTGTGTGGTCCGCTGCTTTCGTGACCAGGACAGCGGCCCGAATCTAAGTAATTATCGATTCCCTCTGAATGGAGGTCGTGATAGAGAGTGACAAATAGGATTACCGTGCCCGCCTGTCAACGACTCGGCAAAGGGGAGAGGCTCTCCATGTGGTGACAAGTTATGAAGTAAAGGCGCTCCCGAAACCCTAAATAATATAATGTGCCACGCTCGGGGGCTAGGATTTTTGGATAATGGGATGAAAGAATTGTGACAAAAGTTTCACCTATGGCGCCCAAAGGGTTTCCCGCCATGCCTGATGTACCAGGAGTTCTGGTTGCCGGCGCTGCATGCGGTTTGAAACGGACGAGGTCGCCGGATCTTTTCCTTGCGGAACTGGATGCGGGAACATCCATTGCCGGTGTGTTCACCCGTTCACGCTGTTTCTCGGCTCCCGTAGCGTGGTGCCGCAAAGTGCTTCCCCGGGAACGGGCGCGAGCCATCATCGTCAATTCGGGTAATGCCAATGCCTTTACCGGCAGGGCCGGTGATCGCACGGTCATGCGCACCGTCAAGGCTGCGGCGAAAATATTCAACTCCCCCGAGAAAGAAATTTTTGTTGCGTCCACCGGTATCATCGGTGAACCGCTGCCGCCCGGCTACGTGGCCAGCAAGCTGCCGGATATTAAAAAACGGCTGACGCCAAGGGCCTGGGCAATGGCGGCAAAGGCCATTATGACCACCGACACCTTTGCCAAGGGGGCGACACGGCAGGCCATGATTGATGGCGTGCCGGTGGTTATTAATGGCATCGCCAAGGGCTCTGGCATGATCGCGCCGGACATGGCGACGATGCTCTCCTTTATCTTCACCGATGCCACCATTCCCGCGCCCGTCTTGCAGAAACTCCTGGTCCGGGCCACTTCCCGGTCCTTTAACAGCATTACCGTGGATAGTGATACCTCCACCAGCGATACGGTCCTGCTATGCGCTACGGGAAAAGGTGAGCCCCATCGGAAAGTTTGTTCTTCCTCGGATCGTCATCTAAGAGACTTCCGGAAAAAGCTCGAAGACCTGATGCAGGAGTTGGCGCGGCAGATTGTCCGCGACGGCGAAGGTGCTAGTAAATTCGTCACCATCCAAATCTCCGGCGGCGCTTCAGAGAAGGCGGCACGGCGTATTGGTCTTGCTGTCGCTAACTCACCCCTGGTCAAGACAGCCATAGCGGGCGGGGATGCCAACTGGGGCCGGGTGGTTATGGCCGTGGGCAAGACTGGAGAAAAGGTCGACCGCGATCTCCTTTCTATTTCCATGGGTGGGATTCCCATCGCACGCAAAGGGGAGATTATCAAAGGCTATGACGAAAAGCCGGTTGCCGCCCATCTCAAGGGAAGTGAGATAATGCTGGAGATTGACGTGGGTGTGGGGAGGGGTTGCTCCACCGTCTGGACCTGTGATCTTACTCACGACTATATCACCATTAATGCAGACTACCGAAGCTGATTCGTTGTTCCTCTGCCGGGTGTGAAAGGGCGCCGTTAGCCCATGCGAGGGTCAGGAACTGGCTTGGGTATACATCCGTCGCAACTTCGTGACTACGCTATGCCCCCGGCGGATGAGCCGCTGGGGGCCCTTCTCCGTGATTTTCTCTAGAGGGGTCCCCTCTGGGGGACTTTCCTAGCTGGTCGGAGAGACCTTCGCGCTTCCCAGCTTCAGGGGCGCCTATTGAGAGGGGTGCGGCGCCCAAGCGGTTAAGGTGATGATCTCGAAACTGGCGGGAATGCGGCCGTCCTCTCGTGTGAACATATCCCTATAGTAATCGGCCATCTGTATCAGGGTAGCACGGCGGGTGAAGCCGGGACGGCGATTGCGTAAAATATTAGTTTCACCCATGCCGCGCAGGTCATGCATTAAGCCAAATGCATTTTCATAGCACACGGTAATGGTGTCGCTGTCCACCACAGGCAGTGCGAATCCAGCCCGCTGCAACAACATGCCGGCGTCACGGATATCCACGAATGGGGCTACCCGAGGGCTGGCTCCGCCTTCCTCTGAAATTTCCGCCTCTGTCCAAGCTGCGCGCATTTCGCCTAGGGTCCCACCACCGAAAAAACAGCCCAGGAAAAGGCCGTCAGGGCGCAAAGCCCTGCGAATCTGCACTAGGGTTCCCGGCAAGTCATTGACTCGGTGTAGGGCAAGGCAGCTGAGCACCAGATCGAAACTATGATCGGAAAAGGGTAAGAATTCTTCGTCAGCAACAAGCAGGTGAATGCAGGATTTTTTTGAACTTGCAGATACGGCTTCCAGATGAAGCATGGCGGGAGAAATGTCGCATTCTACTATGGTTTGCACACCGCTGCGTCCAGTGAGTATTGCTGCAATTTCGCCGCCGTTGCGACCCAGGTCCAGGATGGAGGAAAAGCTGCGGCTGACATCGTCAAGCCTGTCCACCAGTCGTGCGCCTGCTTCCTTTACAAGAAAATTATGATTCTTCCAGTTCCCCGCCACTCGCTCGCGGCGGCGGCGTAACTGGGTGCGGTCAAAAGGGTGCGCATTCTCTGACATTTCAGAATTATACGACCTATGGTAACGATCGGAATGGTTATTAAAGGGAATTTACAGCGTGTTCCTATTGGTGGCGACATAAAGACCATGTTTTAATATTGATGCCCCCGGGCGCGGACTCATTCGTCTTTCCGTTTACTGCACTGGATGTAATCACTCTGGCACTTATCTGTGGCTTCTCCATGAATCTGTAGCATTCCTGGCTGATGACCCTTATATCTTGCCCACTTATGGAAGATATAGATTCCCACAACCCTAGAGCCAAACAAAATGCCCAATATCGAAATCTATACCTCACCATTGTGCGGTTATTGTTATCGTGCGAAGAAATTGCTTGCTGGGAAAGGCGTTGCATTCAACGAAATTAATGTTCTCGGTGATGGCCAAATGCTCGAAAAAATGACTAGGCGTGCCGGTGGCGATCACAAGGTGCCACAGATATTCATAGATGGAGAGTATGTGGGAGGATCGGATGAGCTGGAGGCTTTGGATAAGTCAGGGAAACTCGACGGCATACTGCAGACGGGAGTCTGAAGAACGTGTCCTCTTCCTTCATGGTCGCCTGTATCCAGACTAGCTCCCAGTTGGACATGGACTTCAATGTGGAGGCGGCGTCGGCGCTGGTATGTGAAGCCGCCGATGGCGGTGCGCAGTTTATTTTAATGCCAGAAAACGTCTCCTTAATGGGGACCACCCGTGAACAGGCATTGGCTATGGCGGTGCCGGAATCCCGCCACGATGCGCTTCCAGTCTTTGCGGAATTAGCCCTGAAAAAGGGAGTCTGGCTTCTTGTCGGGTCGTTGTCGGTTAGGCTTGATGATGAAAGTGGCACGGAAGACATGCTTGCCAACCGTTCCTTCCTGATTAACGACCAGGGTGAGGTAATAGCCCGTTACGACAAGATTCATATGTTCGATGTGGATATCGAAAACGGTGAAAGTCACCGCGAATCAGAGACTTACCAATCCGGCAGGCAAGCCGTGGTGGCAGACACGCCTTGGGGTGGTCTCGGCGTGACCATCTGTTACGACCTTCGGTTTCCCTATCTCTACCGGTCTTTAGCTAAGGCCGGAGCGCATTTCTTATCGGTTCCTGCTGCCTTCACTAGGGTGTCTGGCCGCGCTCACTGGCACGTCCTCCTGCGCGCTCGTGCTGTGGAAACCGGCTGTTATGTCTTTGCTCCAGCACAATGCGGGGATCATGCCAACGACCGCCAGACCTATGGTCATTCTCTAATTATTGACCCCTGGGGTAAGGTTCTCGCCGAGGCCGGAGAAGAACCAGGCGTGATTACGGCAAATATCGACCCTTCACGCGTGACGGCGGTACGCGCCATGATTCCGGCTCTGGAACATGATCAAGAGTTCACCCTTCCCGCTTAAAGGGGTGCGATGTAAGGGGGATTAGTCGCAAGGCCATCTGGAGATGAATTGACGGCACAGAGGCGCTGTACCACGGCCATACGGGGTTCCTGAATCAACCCATTTTCGTAAGCAATGACTTGCAACCTTTTTCGTGCAGTTTCCAGGAGTTCTCCCGGGCGCAGCAGATAATCAGGATTACGGGGATGGCCATAACGTTCGTTGCCGCCGGAAAATGTTTCGTAAATAAGCACACCGTCATCTGCCAAGGCGCCGATCAGGTTGGATAAAATCAAGCGATGAAGATAATTGGTAACGATTATTCCTGTAAATATTCTGCCATGCAGAATACCTCCCGGCACGAAGGGATTAGCAGTTTCCAGGTCAATTTCGACGATTTCCAAAGACTTTTGCTTCCGTAAGTCCTCGAGCCCTAAAATATTACAGTCAGCGGCAACGACCCTGTAACCAAGACCGAGCGCAAGACGGCTGTGTCTACCACCGCCGCATGCAAGGTCAAGAATCTCTCCAGATTGTGGGATAAGTGCGGCGAAACGCACCACCCAAGGGGATGGTTCCACCGTATCCACGAGAGAATCAGCGCTATGATTGCTACAATTACGGGCCACTAGAAGGTTTTGACCTCTCTGTTATCCTCTGGTAAAGGCTTTCTCCAGTATATTTGATTTTTTAAAAACGAAGAACGTTGATAACTATGAGTGATTGTTCATGATACTTTTCGACCTGAAGTGTGATTCGGGGCATGTCTTCGAGGCTTGGTTCCGCGATAACGTAAATTTCGATGCTCAGGCAAAAGCCGGAGAGATTATCTGTCCTCTCTGCGGGGATGCTGAAGTCTCCAAGGCACCCATGGCCCCACGGCTGGCCGGGACGGGAACCCCCGCCAATGATGCTGTGGATAGAGAAGGTTCGGAAGATGGTCTGCCACCGACCGAATCGTGCACTATGGATTACCCTGGGTCCAAATCAATGGCCAGCACTAGTGATGAAAAGATTTCCGAACTGATAAGAGAAATTACTGGCAAACTGAGGAATCTTCGCGGCCATATTGAGACCGAATGCGACTATGTAGGGGACCGATTCACCGAAGAGGCTCGCAAGATTCACTACTGTGAGACTGAAGAACGGAAAATCTACGGCGAAGCTACCGATGTACAAGCCGAAGAACTGACGGAAGAAGGTATCGAGTTTTTCCGTATTCCCTGGGTGCGCCACCACGATTCCTAAAAGGCGAACTTTTCCCCGATCTTTTACGGCCCTTCCTTCGTAGCGAATATCACGTAATTCACGTTAATGTCATTTGACAGGCGCCATGCACCTGTCAACGGGTCATAGCTGACACCTGTCATGTGGGTAATCACCAAGCCGTTTTCCTTCAGGTCATCGGCTAGTTCCGAGGGCCGCACGAACTTATTCCACTGGTGGGTGCCGTGCGGCAGCCAGCGTAAGACGTGTTCCGCGCCGATAATAGCGAAGACGAAGGACTTCATGGTGCGGTTGAGGGTTGAAAGAATCATAACGCCGCCATCCTTGAGGAGGATACCGCAGGAACGCAGGAATAGCCCCTTGTCGGCTACATGTTCCACCACCTCCATGTTGAGTATGACGTCGAACCGTTCTCCCGACCTGGCCAGAGTTTCAATGGAGCCGTTCCGGTAATCAATAGCGAGGCTGCTTTGTTTGGCATGGATCTTGGCGATGCGGATGTTTTTCTTTCCGGCGTCGATGCCGGTGATGTCTGCGCCCATTTTTGCCATGGGTTCGCACAACAAGCCTCCGCCGCAGCCAACATCGAGGAGCCGCAGCCCCTTGAGGGGTTCAGGTGATTGAAGATCGCGTCCAAAACTGGCACAAAGATGGTTGCGGATATAGTCAATTCGAACGGGGTTGAGAAGATGGAGCGGCCGAAAATCGCCCCCCGTGTCCCACCATGCCTCGGCCATGGCTTCAAAATTTTCTATTTCCCGCGCATCAACGGTTCCTACCATGGAATTTCTCCGTGGTTTGGGTAAGGATGGGCTTGCCTGATCTTGGTTAAATTATGTATACGCGCCCTAGGCGCTGCAACCACATGCCCTTGTTTCATTTCCGTCCGAATGCTGTCTGTTGGTTTCCGGGAACAGGTGGATGTTTCCGCCAAAAGTTGAGGTAAAAAGAATATGGCACGTATCGTACAGAAATTCGGTGGTACATCAGTAGTGGATATGGAACATATCCGCAATGCGGCCCTGCGTGCCAAAGCGGAGCACGATTCCGGAAACGAGGTGGTAGTGGTGGTTTCTGCCATGTCCGGCGTCACCAACCGTTTGGTGGACTACGTCACCTCTGCCGGGGAGCTTTGCGACGATAGTGAATACGACACGGTGGTTTCAAGCGGCGAACAGATTACCAGCGGCCTTATGGCGCTAACCTTGCAGGGAATGGGGATTCCGGCACGCTCTTGGCTGTCATGGCAAATCCCCATTGAAACCGATGCTGCCCACGGTAAGGCCCGTATCCGCCGGATTGTGGTGGATGAACTGGAAAAACGCCTCGGCGATGGCGAAGTGGTCGTGGTGGCTGGTTTCCAGGGTGTGAGCCCGGAAAACCGCATAACCACTTTGGGGCGGGGCGGTTCCGACACCAGTGCGGTGGCGCTGGCTGCTGCCCTGCGGGCAGAACGATGTGATATCTATACCGATGTGGACGGGGTCTATACTTGTGATCCACGCGTCGTTGCATCAGCGCGAAAGCTCGACAAAATCACCTATGAAGAGATGCTGGAGATGGCGTCTCTTGGGTCGAAGGTCCTGCAGACACGCTCCGTTGAAATGGCGATGAACCATAACGTCTGCCTTCAGGTTCGGTCGAGTTTTGATGAGTCTCCAGGAACACTTATTATTGATGAGGATACAATTGTGGAAAAGGAAGTTATAAGCGGGATTGCCTATAGCCGTGACGAGGCAAAAATCACCCTGGTGAAAGTGCCCGACCGTCCCGGTGTTGCAGCCAGTATTTTTGGCCCCCTGGCGGATGCTAATATCAATGTGGATATGATTGTCCAGAATGTTTCTGATGACGGGACTTCCACGGATCTGACCTTTACGGTAGCTCGGGACGATCTTGACAGGGCGAAGGCAGTTCTGGAAGAACGGCAGGGCAAATTGGCCTACGCCCAACTGGTGCCAGATTCAAATGTGGCCAAAATTTCAGTCATTGGGGTCGGCATGCGTTCCCGTGTGGGCGTAGCTCAGCAGATGTTTTGCACATTGGCCGAGAATGGCATCAATATCCAGGTCATTTCTACCTCGGAGATCAAGGTAAGCGTCCTGATCGAAGAAAAGTTTACCGAACAGGCGTTGCGTTCCCTGCATACGGCCTACGATCTAGACGCGCCCTGATACCATGACTATTGCTGAAGCCAAGGCACGGCTGGATAGCCTTTGGCGGCGCGGAAGGGAATTCCTCGGTTGCGAATACGCCCTTATGGGCGGTGCCATGACATGGGTGTCCGAGCATAATCTGGTGGCGGCCATTTCCAACGGCGGTGGGTTCGGCGTCCTGGCTTGCGGCTCTATGTCACCAGATCTCCTAGGGGAGGAGATCGACCGTCTCGTGGCACTCACCGACAGGCCATTCGGAGTTAATCTCATTATGATGCATCCTGAACTTGATGCTCTGGCGGATGTGTGTCTAGACCATAAGGTGGATCATGTTGTTCTGGCTGGCGGCCTGCCTAAAAAAGGGACCATCGAAAGGCTAAAACAGGGCGGTGCGCGGGTCATGTGTTTTGCGCCAACCCTGAAACTCGCTGATAAACTGGTGGGACTTAGTGCCGATGCCCTGATTATCGAAGGCATGGAGGCTGGCGGCCATATCGGTTCGGTTTCCACCAGTGTTTTAGCTCAGGAAATTCTCCCTCATATCCACAAAGTCCCTGTCTTTGTAGCGGGAGGGATCGGGCGCGGCGAAGCTATCCTTTCTTATCTCGAGGTGGGTGCTTCGGGCTGTCAGCTTGGAACCCGTTTCGTCTGCGCCAAAGAGTCCATTGCTCACTTAAACTTCAAAAAGGCGTTCATCAGGGCTAACTCCCGCGATGCTGTAACGTCGGTACAACTCGACCCCCGTTTTCCGGTAATTCCGGTGCGCGCACTAGCCAACCAGTCTTCGCGGCGATTTACAGAATTCCAGCGCGAAGTCATCGATCGCTACAACCGTGATGAAATTGAACTCAAAAATGCCCAACTTGAAATAGAACATTTCTGGGCCGGGGCTTTGCACCGCGCCGTTATTGATGGCGACGTCGAAAACGGATCCCTAATGGCGGGGCAGAGCGTGGGTATGGTGAAAGAGGAGCAGTCAACTGCTGAAATCATTCAGGAGCTGGTGGATCAGACTATCCAGGCTTTGGATTCTAGAGAGAGGTTTTAAGGAATGGCTATCCAGAGAAATTCGCTATCTTCGTTGCATTATAATGGTGTTTTTTGCTGTTACGCTGAAATAGGAAAAAAGTCTATGTCTCCCGGTTTGTTAGCCGTTCCAACTTTTCGTGAGAATTATTATAATCAAGGCTGAAACGGGGGGTTTTGTCTGCCTTGATTTCGCTTTAACTGTATTTATCTTTGGTTCTAACATTGCGGCCATTTTCAATACGTGACAAAGGGCGCAACCTCCGGGGTAATGAATGGCGGGAAAAGAAAAACTTAAATTTGGTATTCCTGAAGAGGAAAACTCGGAAGACTTGTCTGCCGCAGAGGTGAATGAGGTGGATTTTGGCGCCTACCTGCGCGAGGTGCGGCTACACAGGGAGATGGAGTTGAGCGACGTGGCCGCGCAACTCAAAATCCGCCTCATTCACCTCGAGGCTATAGAAGAAGGTCGTTTTGAAGATCTTCCCGGACCCACCTATACCATCGGTTTCGTTCGTGCTTATGCGGAACTTCTTGAACTCGACCAACAGGAAGTAATCGACAAGTTCCGCTCTCAAACAAAAGGACTAGATAATGAGACAAAACTGACATTGCCTACTCCGGATTTCCAGACCCGCGTGCCCAGCGGCACTACACTCCTTGTTTCGCTTCTTCTAGCGGCTGTGGCCTATGGAGGCTGGTACAGTTTCTTCACGGAAGGCCAGAAGAATGCGGAGATTATATTGGAGGTTCCTGAGCGGCTAACGGGCTCCCTGGAGGACGAGGTGTTGTCCCAGGAACCATCTCTGGACCAGACAGAAGAATTCATTGTCGAAGACACGCATGACGAATGGTCTGCCGTTAGTAAGGACACATCTTGGGATGGCCAGGAGACAGCGATTCAGCAGACTGTTCCCATGGGGGCCGTAATGGAACAGACCGAGATTGTGTATTTCGATGAATATGGCCATAAATATATGGCCGTGGTCGGAGATTCCCCTCTGGCACCAGCTTTCGCCGATCATATTCCTACAGAAACGGCCCAAGATGGAGAAAACTATGGGGAACCATCGCCACCGAAGCGTGTGGTCTTCGGCCAGAAATTCGGGGATGTCCGGCTTGTCATCCATGTCACCGAAGACAGCTGGATTCAGATCAGTAGTTCCTCGGGTGTTACGCTGTTATCCAGGCTTTTTCACCCCGGAGAAAGTTACCGGGTTCCAATAGAGGATGGCCTTGCCCTGATGACTGGCAACGCAGGCGCTCTGCAGTTCTTCGTTGATGGTAATCTGACGCCTTCTATCGGTCCCCTAGGTGCTGTGCGGCGTGGCGTTACGCTCGATCCCGACAGCCTTCTTGCTGGAACGGTGGCCTCACCGTAATTTTTACGCACCGGGTGAAACTCGACATTACTCTTTTCCGTGCGCACGCGAAAAAAATGCCGAAAAATCAGTGTCCTAAAAAGACGTATTATAGATTGACCAACAGGCGGCCCATACGCCACAACAACGCCCCGAAATTGTGTTTTTCCTACTGACTATGTGAGCAGCAACCCTATGTCCACCAGCACTTCTCCAGTTTTACGGCGCAAGAGCGTGCCGGTCAGAATTGGCCATGTCACAGTTGGTGGCGATGCACCGATCATAGTCCAGTCCATGACTAATACTGATACCGCTGACGCCAAGGCCACGGCGGAACAGACAGCGGCTTTGGCCTGTGCCGGCTCCGAGGTGGTGCGCATCACCGTGGACAGGGAAGAGGCCGCTAGGGCAGTGCCGCATGTCCGTGAGATATTGGACAAACGGGGGTGCAATGTGCCGCTGGTGGGGGATTTCCACTACATCGGGCATAAACTGCTCACGGATTTTCCTGAATGCGCTGAGACTCTGGACAAATACCGTATCAATCCCGGCAATGTGGGACACCGTGCCAAGCGCGATTCCCAGTTTGCCACCATGATCGAGGTAGCTCTCAAATACGATAAACCGGTGCGCATTGGCGTCAACTGGGGCAGTCTGGACCAGGACCTTGTGGTCAGGCTCATGGACGAGAATGCTGCCCTTGAGGAGCCTAAGGATGCGGCTGAGGTTACCCGTGAAGCGCTGGTGCTTTCAGCTCTTGAAAGTTCCCAGAGGGCTGAAGAACTGGGTCTGGGACGGGACAAGATTGTTCTTTCCTGCAAGGTCAGCGATGTACAGGACCTGATTGCGGTTTATACCGATCTGGCGGTGCGCTGCGACCATGCCCTACATCTCGGCCTTACCGAGGCGGGTATGGGTAACAAGGGGATTGTTTCATCTACGGCGGCACTGGCGGTGTTGTTGCAACAGGGGATCGGCGATACCATCCGGATTTCCCTGACCCCCGAACCCGGTGGCGACCGGACACAAGAAGTGATCGTAGCCCAAGAAATTCTCCAGACTACGGGGCTACGCGCCTTTACGCCCCAAGTTATTGCCTGTCCTGGATGCGGCCGTACTACCAGCACTTTATTCCAGGAACTGGCGGAGAAAATTCAGAGACATGTACGCAGTCGAATGCCTGAATGGGGGAAAAAATATATTGGTGTGGAGGACATGAGCCTCGCGGTTATGGGGTGTATCGTCAACGGTCCTGGGGAAAGCAAGCACGCCGATATCGGTATAAGTCTTCCTGGCACCGGCGAGGATCCTGCCGCACCTGTCTTTATCGACGGTAAGAAAACTACGACCTTGCGAGGTGCGAATATCGCGGAAAAATTTCATAAGATCGTGGACGATTACGTGGAGACGCGCTACCAAAGGCGTGTCTGATTTCTCGTAACTGGGAGCCGGGGGGTGCGCCCATCAGTTTGACGCGATCCCCAGGTCCAGAAAAACTGGAGACTTCGCTTGACGTCCTTAAAGCCGGTCCGCGGCACCCATGACATCATGAACGAGGAATGTCGGGGCCATCGGCATGTGGCCTCGGTGGCCCGGACCATTTCTCATCGCTATGGATTTGCCGAGATTGCCACCCCGGTTTTTGAGTTTTCCGAGGTCTTCAGGCGTACGCTTGGCGAAATCTCCGATATTGTGACCAAAGAAATGTACTCTTTCGAGGACCGGGGTGGCAGCGAGATTACCCTGCGGCCGGAAGGCACGGCGGGGATCGCTCGGGCGTTTATTTCCAACGGCATGGCGCAGAACCTACCCTGCAAGTTCTTCTATGAAGGCCCTATGTTCCGTTATGAACGTCCGCAAAAGGGACGACTACGCCAGTTTCACCAGGTCGGGGTGGAAATTCTTGGCGTGCCCACCCCCCAAGCGGATATAGAGATCATTACTCTGGGGGCTCACATCCTCAGGGAACTAGGGGTGGCCCACAAGACAGTTCTGGAAATTAATTCCTTGGGTGACCGTGAGAGCCGCTCCGCCTATAGCAAAGTTCTAGTGGCCTATTTCACCAAACATCGTGACGCCCTGTCAGAAAACAGCTGTACCCGGCTGGGGCGCAATCCCCTGCGCATCCTCGATTCTAAGGATAAGGGAGATCACGAACTCGTTGCCGATGCCCCATCCATGTCCGATTATCTCAACGATACCTCGCAGGCGTTTTTTGACGAGGTTCTTAATGGCCTGAAATCATTGGGTATCAAGATATCCGTCAACCCGCGCTTGGTGCGGGGCCTCGATTACTATTGTCATACGGCCTTTGAGTTCACCACCAAAGTTCTAGGCGCTCAAGGAGCGGTTATCGCCGGTGGTCGCTACGATGGTTTGATCGAGCAGATGGGCGGTCCATCCACCCCTGGGGTCGGCTGGGCGGCTGGGATCGAGCGCCTATCCATGCTTCTGTCGGAACTGCCTTCTTCGCTCCGTCCTATCGCTGTGATTCCCGTGGATAAGGAAGCCCAGAGTAAGGCCATGAACATTGCTCAGACCTTGCGCGAGAGTGGATATGTGGTGGATATGGGATATTCCGGGAATCTCGCAAAACGCATGAAACGGGCCGACCGCATGAATGCATGTGTCGCTGTGCTCCTCAGCGGCGACGAACTGGGGCGCAACAGTGCCACGCTGCGTGACCTCGATTCCGGGGAGCAGAGTGAAATTCCCCTAGATGACCTGACAGACCGTCTTTCAGCTTTCCGGTAGTTTTGCCATGACCTCCCGTTTTCCGTCCCTGTCACGGTTGGTGGTTGTGGGCGCCAACCACCGTTCAAGCTCTCTGATCATCCGCGAAAAGCTGGTGGCGAACGGGGAAACGGCTTTGCATGTGCTGGAAAGGCTCAAGGATATGGGGATTGGTGAGGCGGTGATCATCGCCACCGGAGACCGACTTGAGGTTTTCACCCTTCATGATTCTGCCGACGCTGTGGCGGAGATTATTGCCCGGGCTTTCGCTGGGGCTGCGGGGCTGGAGGTTAAAGACCTTGCTGGACAGCTTTTCGTTTTTGAGGGTGAGGAAGTTGTACGCCATGTGTTTGCGGTGATGGCTACACTCGACGGACTTATCCCCGGCGATCCCCATATCCGTGGCCAAGTGCGCGCCGGTCACAGGCTTTCCATGAAAACTACCATGAGCACGCCGGAGCTCGACGCCTTGATCCATGCGGCAGACGAGACGGGTGAGCGAGTCCTGCGAGAGTCGGATATAGCCGACCACCCTAGCTCCCTTGCCACTGCCGCTGTTCACCTTTCGAAGGACGTTCACGGCGATCTTTCCCAGTGTACCTGTGTGGTGCTCGGAGGCGGGGACTCGGGGGAACTTCTGGCGCGCCACCTCCACCGTTTTGGGCTGACGGAGTTCATTCTGATGGGAGAAGCGGCGACCCGGATGGAAAAACTGGCACAGCAGCTAGGAGGGCGTATAGTCCCCATGGATGATCTTGCTGAGGTCCTGGCGCAGGCGGATATTCTTGTTTCCTCTCTTGGTACCAAAGGACGCCTGATTACAACATCCCTGGCTGGGGGGGCGCTAAGGCAACGGAAGCAGCGGCAAATCCTCCTCTTTGACACTGCCATTCCCGGCGACATCGAGCGCGCCGTAGGTGACCTGGAAGGAACGTTTCTTTATGACCTCAATGATCTTGAAAATCTGGTTATGGAGGGCCGTATGAAGAGTAACGCTGCCGTACAGGCCGCCTGGGAGATTGTGAACACTGGGCTGGCGGGGTATGTGCAAGGTGAGGACGGGACGCAAAATCTTCCTGTTGTGCGAGCTTTGCAGCAGCGTCTGGAGGCACTCCACCTAGAGGCGCTCGGGGAAGCCGGAGTTGAAGAGTCCAACGATGCCAAGAGGATTACAGAACGGTTCCTTGAGAAGGTTATGAGGGGTGTGGCCGACGAGCTACGGGCCATGGTGTTTGAGGCGAAGCGCCACAAGGAACCCCGGGAAGACTTGCTCCAGGCAGAAACCATGCTCAGGCGGTTATTCGGCCTGACGAAAGGCAAAGACGAATGAGCCTTGACGAAAGCCTGAGGAAGGTGCTGGTGAGGCACCGCGAGTTGGGAGAGATGTTGTCCGAGGCGGGCGTGGCCAATGACCCCGCGGTGTTTGCTCGCCTGTCGAAGGAATATGCCGACCTAAGGCCGGTGGCGGAAAGGATAGAGGTGCTAAAAAGGGCGCGCAGTGAAATGGCTGACTTGGAGGAGATAGCTGTCGACTCCGAAGGCGACAAGGAAATGCGTGCCATGGCTAAGGAAGAGTGGGAAGACTTCAAGAGCCTTATCCCCGATCTGGAACAGGAACTCAAGGTTCTGCTGCTGCCAAAGGATGCTGCGGACGAGAAAAACGCCATCATCGAAGTACGCGCCGGAACTGGTGGCGACGAAGCCACCCTCTTCGCGGCCAATCTATTCCGTATGTACCAGCGCTATGCCGAGCGCCATGATTGGAAATTCGACATCATGAATCTCAACGAAACCGGGATCGGTGGTTTCAAGGAAGCCATTGCTTCCATTTCGGGGGAGGGTGTCTTCGCGCGGCTAAAATTTGAATCCGGCACACATCGCGTGCAGCGTGTGCCAGAGACGGAATCTGGTGGGCGTATTCACACCTCTGCTGCCACCGTGGCGGTCCTACCCGAGGCCGAGGAGGTGGACATCACCATCGAGGATAAGGACCTGCGCGTCGACGTCTACCGGGCTAGCGGGCCGGGAGGGCAGTCAGTGAACACCACCGATAGTGCGGTGCGTATCACTCACGTGCCCACGGGCATCGTTGCCCAGTGCCAAGACGAAAAATCGCAGCATAAGAACAAGGCCAAGGCCCTGAAGGTGTTGCGCGCTCGCCTTTACGAGGCCGAACGGCAAGCCGCCGAAAGCGAACGGGCAGATATGCGCAAGAATCAGGTGGGCAGCGGCGACCGTTCGGAGCGGATCAGGACCTATAACTTTCCTCAGGGGCGTGTCACCGACCACCGCATCAATCTGACCCTGCACAAGATCGAACAGATTATAGAAGGCGAAGGGCTGGACGAGATCATTGACGCCCTCACCACCGAAGACCAGGCAGCTAGATTGGCGGCCATGTCATGAGCAGCACGCTGACCTTGGTCCAGGCCCTGGACGAGGCGACACAAGATCTTGGTCGCGCCGGGATCGGCGAGGCCCGCCGTGAGGCCCGGCTTCTGGCGGCCCATGTACTGGAGGTGACGCCGGAGGCTGTGTTCAGAGAACCGGGAATCCGGCTCCGCAAGGAACAAGCGGTGAGTTTTCGAGCTTGCGTCGTCGAACGTGCAGCACGCCGCCCTATGGCACAGATTCTTGGACGTCGGGAATTTAGAAGTCTCTCCTTTCGCGTAACCGGAGAGACCCTCGACCCCCGTCCAGATTCCGAAACCCTAATCGAAGCAGTTCTAAATACGGTCCCTGATCGCGCTGCTCCCTTGCGGATACTCGATCTTGGCACTGGTACAGGGTGTCTATTGCTGGCGCTTCTCCACGAGTTCCCCGATGCCAGGGGTGTGGGGGTGGATGTGAGTGTGGATACCCTCGAGGTAGCGCGGGATAATGCAAAGGCACTGGGGCTTGCGGGGAGGTCGGATTTTTGTGCCGGAGACTGGGGAAACGGTCTTGGTGAAACGTTTCACGTAATCATATCCAATCCGCCCTATATCCCCAGCGCCGGAATTGCCGCACTCGAGCCGGAAGTGACTCGTTATGAACCGCGGCTGGCGCTTGACGGCGGGCAAGACGGGCTTGCCTGTTACCGCGCCTTGCTGGCCGATATACCACGCCTTCTGGAACCTTCTGGCGGGCTGTTCGTAGAGGTGGGAATTGACCAGGCGGAAAGCGTGGGATGGCTGTGTGTTAGTCATGGTTTGACAGTCACGGGGACCGCCCGCGATCTAGCCGGCATCACCCGCTGCGTAATGGCGCGGAGACGCAATGGATCAAAAGGGACAGATCGAAAACAGCTGTTACACAGAAAAAAAACTTGGAATGCACCGCCAGCACGTCTAGTTTGTTGCTAGATGCGTCGCGCGCTAGACAGTAGTTTTGGGCGGACGTCGTGTTCTTCAGATACTGCAGACGGTTAACCGCAAGGGCCACGTGCCGCGGGTAGGTCGTGTGGGTTGGATGTTTTCTTCGGCCGGGTAAGGTTTGTTTGTGTTCGGAAGAAGTCCATCCGCGAGGAAATACAGAGTTGAGATGAAGCAGAGTTCGTACTCGAGGCGATCACGGGGTCGGGGGTCTTCCCGCAGGGGCGGCGCGTCGTCCGGCAATAGGGTCATAGACAGTAGCGGACCCGAGACCAAGGTCCGGGGTAATATCCGTCAAGTATGGGAGAAATACCTGGCGCTGGCCCGCGATGCCGCTTCGTCCGGTGACCGCATTCTTTCCGAAGGTTATTATCAGCACGCCGAGCATTATTACCGCATGATAAATGCCATGGTCACTGATGGTGGGGAGGCTGGAAGCCGCAAGGGTAAGGGACAGTCCTCCGCTCAAGGCGGTAACGGTCGCAGACGACAGGGCGGTAACGGTGAATCATGCTACGAAAACGGTGCCGAAACCGAGGTGATACCTGCAAAGCCTTCAGAAGAAACCTCCCCAGAAAATTCGAAAGAAATGTCTAAAGAGACACTAGATGGTCGTGAAGCGTTGGCCGTCTTTCCCGATACCAGCGAACCGGGGTCTGAAAATGCTCAGGACGGACCGGTGGACGACTCGGCCGCAGGTGCCGATGAAAGCGACCCCGCCACCAAGTAATTTCTGCACAGTCCGCTTGAAGCGCACCAGAGTCCTGTCAAGTTTTAGCTAGGGGTTCCCCTCTCCGGAGAGTTTTGTCTGTTACGACGCGCCGGTATCTCCACTAGCGCGGATTTCGTCTCCGGTGTGGATGGTACAGCCGTTCAGGACCTGCGCATACACTCCCATATCTACATGTTTGAAGTCCTTCATCAGGGATTTAAGAATATTGAGGTCACGCTCGGCGGTTCCGGGATTAACGTTGATGGCAGCGCAGCGGTCGATACGCGCCGTAATTTTTAGGCGCGCCTCGCCGACGGTGATCTCCCTTCCGAGCCATGACAGTTCCTGCCAGGGCTCGCCACCATCGAAATAGAGGTTACCGCGGAAACGTCGGTGGTCTACAGAGGCTTTCATGGTGTTTTCCAAATCCCGTAGGGAGGCCTGGCCTATAATGGACACTACCTTCAGTGGTGTGTCGGAAAACATGTGGCCATGGGCTTCGAGAATATGTGGGGTGCCTTTGATCTTGTCATCCATATAGGTGGCAAAAAAGGTCTCGATTTCCCTTCGTCCCTCCACGGTCGTGAGGTCACCAGAGGCAACCTCACGACCGTGGAGGGACAGGGTGAGCACGCCAGTTCCTGAATCGAAATGAGCGTCAAGTAGGGCTAGCGTCGCATTACGCATAAGCATGAGGAAATGTGTTTTGGAAAGCCATTGCGGCGATGCCGGATCGAACTCCGTTGTGCTCAGGGCAATGGCGAAGCGGCGATCGTGTTCTAAGCCCTCGCCGGGGACCAAGGTGGTGACGGTCATGGATTCGGGACTCAGCCCCTTAACCGGGTAACGGTAGATATGTGTCAATTTCAGCATCATTCTATGTTCCGGTGGCCCGTGTTGGGGCCTTGAGATGGTAGAAAATCGCGCCATATAACCCCGGGTAGATGAAAATAGACGCCTTTGGAGCCCGTCATATGCCTGTCCGGTAAGGGTGGTCAATGGAAATACGGAATTAAGACATGGAATTTGAGAAATTTACTGACCGTTCCAAGGGATTCATCCAGTCGGCACAGGGCCTGGCTTTGCGCAGCAACCACCAGCAATTCACGCCAGAGCACCTTCTCAAGGTTTTGTTCGAGGACAAGGAGGGGCTTACTGCCAGTCTGATCTGCGCTGCCGAAGGCGATCCCTCGGCCGTGGTCGCTGGGGTGATGACGGCACTGGAAAAACTACACAAGGTGGAGGGTGGCAACGGTCAGGTTTACCTTGCCGCCGAAACCGCGCGTCTTTTCGAAATCGCCGAAGAACTAGCCAAAAAGGCAAAGGACAAATTTGTTACTGTGGAATACCTCTTGCTGGCTCTGGTGCTTTCCGAGGGCACGGAAGCGGCACGGATTCTAAAAGATACTGGTGTCACACCTCAGGCCCTCAACCGGGAGATCAAGGAACTTCGCAAAGGCAAACACGCCGATACGGCCCATGCCGAGGATAACTATGATGCCCTGGAGAAATACGCTCGCGACCTGACCGCCGCCGCCGCCGAGGGCCTGATTGATCCGGTTATTGGCCGCGAAGAGGAGATCCGTCACACTATCCAAGTGCTCTCGCGCCGCACCAAGAACAATCCCATCCTTATCGGCGAGCCGGGAGTGGGCAAGACCGCTATCGTTGAGGGGTTGGCCCAGCGCATCGTCAACGGCGATGTGCCGGAAGGCCTGCGCAACAAGAAGCTGATGGCGCTTGATCTAGGTGCGCTGGTGGCTGGGGCCAAGTTCCGCGGTGAATTCGAAGAACGTCTGAAGGCCGTGCTCTCGGAAATTTCAGCCGCTGCCGGCGAGATCGTCCTCTTTATCGACGAACTGCACACCCTGATTGGGGCTGGCGCGGCGGAAGGTGCAATGGATGCCTCCAATATGCTCAAGCCCGCTCTGGCAAGGGGTGAGTTGCACTGCGTGGGTGCTACCACGCTGGATGAATATCGCAAACATGTGGAAAAGGACGCAGCCCTGGCCCGCCGTTTTCAGCCAGTAATGGTGACGGAACCTTCGGTGGAAGAAACGGTTTCCATCCTGCGCGGTCTGAAGGAGAAATACGAACTTCACCACGGGGTAAGAATCACGGACGGTGCCATCGTTTCTGCTGCCACCTTATCCAATCGCTATATCACCGATCGTTTTCTTCCCGATAAGGCCATCGACCTTGTGGACGAGGCTGGCAGCCGCCTGCGTATGGAGGTGGATTCAAAGCCTGAGGAAATTGACGAACTGGATCGCCGCATCATCCAGCTTAAGATCGAACAGGAGGCGCTAAAAAAGGAAAGCG
This sequence comes from Alphaproteobacteria bacterium, assembly GCA_030739855.1. Taxonomy (GTDB): domain Bacteria; phylum Pseudomonadota; class Alphaproteobacteria; order UBA11136; family UBA11136; genus UBA11136. Next base: position 21,026 of record JASLYJ010000018.1, read on the forward strand.
ACAAGGCCTCGAAGGAACGGCTAAAGAGCTTGACCAAGGAGTTGGCGGGACTGGAAGAGAAATCAGGGGCACTAACCAAGGTGTGGCAGGCGGAAAAGGATGACATCGCCGGGTCGCAGAAGTTGAAAGAGCAGATTGACAAGGCCCGGAACGAACTGGAGATTGCTCAGAGAGAAAGCGACCTGGCCCGTGCCGGGGAACTCATGTACGGCATCGTTCCCGAATTGGAAGGAAAGCTCGCCAAGTCCAGCGAGGGCGTGGCCCACCGTATGCTCAACGAGGAAGTGACTGACGAGGATATCGCCGCGGTGGTGTCGCGCTGGACTGGGGTCCCAGTGGAAAAGATGCTGGAGGGGGAGCGCGAGAAGCTGCTTAAGATGGAGAAGGCTCTGGGCTGCCGCGTCATCGGTCAGGAAGAAGCCGTGACTGCCGTCAGCGAAGCGGTGCGCCGGGCGCGTGTCGGATTGCAAGACTCCGACCGCCCTATGGGCTCATTCCTGTTCCTTGGTCCCACCGGGGTTGGCAAGACCGAACTGACTAAAGCTCTGGCGCAATTCATGTTCGATGACGAGCATGCAATGGTGCGTATCGACATGTCAGAATACATGGAGAAACATGCGGTGGCCCGGCTCATAGGCGCGCCGCCCGGCTATGTGGGCTACGAGGAAGGCGGTGCTCTGACCGAGGCTGTGCGGCGACGTCCTTATCAGGTGGTCCTTTTCGACGAGATCGAGAAGGCGCACGGGGATGTGTTCAACGTGCTTCTTCAGGTGCTTGATGACGGCCGCCTGACTGATGGCCAGGGCCGCACTGTGGATTTCCGCAATACCATGATCGTTATGACCTCCAACCTGGGGGGCGAGATTCTCGCCGGTCTTGAGGAGGGTCATGATTCCAGCGAAGTGAAGGATCAGGTGATGGAGAAGGTGCGCTATGCCTTCCGTCCAGAATTCCTCAACCGTCTCGATGAGATTCTGCTGTTCCACCGTCTCACCCGCGAACAGATGGCGGTGATCGTGGATATCCAGGTTGCTCGTCTGGACGCGCTTATGGCAGACCGCCATATAGAATTAACACTCGATTCCGCGGCGCGACAATGGCTGGCCGATAAAGGATATGATCCTGTCTATGGTGCCCGGCCGTTAAAACGAGTGATCCAGCGCACCCTGCAGAATCCACTGGCATCTCTGATTCTAGACGGCACTATTTCAGACGGTGAAAAGGTTTTCGTCAGCGTTGAGAAAGACGAGATCACCATCAACGGCGCACAGGTCAAGGCGGCGTAACACCGTTCATAGGGAAACCGAAAAGGATTGGAGAAGGGAAGGCTACTGGCGGCTGACTAGTTTTGCTGCCGCTGGCAACTGGGCATATCGGCGCTTGATGGTGTTCACCGTGGCTAGGAATTTCTTCAATTCATTATTTGTTAGCTTAGTTTCTGAAGGCAGTTTCACGCTTAGGGGATTGATCATTTTGCCGTGCTTGATGATTTCGAAGTGGAGGTGGGATCCGGTAGAGCGCCCCGTGGATCCCACATAGCCGATGATTTCCCCCTGCTTTACGCGCTTGCCGCTGCGGATGCCTTTTTTGTAGCGGCTGAGATGGCCATAGGCGGTGGAATATTCTGAATTATGGCGGATTTTCACATAACGTCCGTAGGCGCCATTGCGGCCGGCCTTGGCAATGACGCCATTGCCGGCAGCTTTGATGGGGGCACCCTTGTCGGCAGCAAAATCCACGCCCCGGTGCATTTTGGTATAGCCGAGGATGGGATGGCGACGCTTACCGTAGCGTGAGACAAGCCGGGCGCCGTCTACTGGGGTACGGAGCAGTGCCTTCTGCGCGCTTTCCCCTTTTTCGTTGTAGAATTCGGTCATGCCGTTGGAGTTCTTGTAGCGGTAGATGGGCATGCGCACGCCGCTCAGTGTCAGGGAAGCAAACATGACCTTACCGTTGCGCACGAACCAGCCCTTATCGTCGTAAAGGCCTTCGAACATGACCTCGAAGGAATCGTTATTCTGGATATCGCGTTGGAAATCCACGTCATAGCTGAATGCGCTAACTATTTCGGCGAGCACGCTGTTGGGCACACCCTGAGTGCTGGCAGCCTGGGCAAGGCTAGCATGGATGATGCCGCTGGCCCACGTCAGTTCCTTCTTCAACTTGCGCTTGACCTCGTGGGAAGAAAATTCCCCATTCTTGCCACGGTACACGCCTACTTTGTGGTCCGTGCTGGCCGACAGGCTCAGGCTCTGGAAGACGGACTCATACGCACTGTTGCCGTTGCTTTTTTTATTCTTCCGGGGGCTGAAGGTAAGCGTGATCTGTTGTCCAGCGTGGAGATGGCGGGGATTGTAAACGGCCCGGATAGCGGTAATAGCGTCTTGGGCCTCTGGGGTGGAAATGCCCGAATCAGTAAGAATGCCGGACAGGGTATCGCCACTGCTGACCTTGATGGTGCGCCTGTACGGTTTATGGGGTTCCCGGGAGGGGGGGGTGTAGGCCTGAATAGTGTTGTTGATACCATTCGTAGACAGGAACGGCGTTTCAATAACCGGGGAGGAAGGCTGAAAAGCGGAGAATTCCACTGCTGTCCGGTTTGTAGTGTCTCCCACGTCCGAGAAAAACACAGGAAGCGCGCCCTCGGCATGAAACGTGGAGGGCATGGACAGAGCATACACGCCGATACCTATAACGGCACAAACCAACCACGCCTGCCATGTGGAACGTCGCACGGAGCCCTCCCCTGATTATAACGCCGCCTGGTGCCCGTTTTATTTCCACCGTTTTCTTCTGGAAAAGTTGGATTTCAGTGGAATTAACAGATTCTACCGAGGCTCTCGAAAGATGCGGGGGTTGTTTCACATTGTCAACAGGATATTCATCGATATTTTTTTTATTAAAAATCAATTTGTTACGCTTTATTTTCAGAGTTAGTCTTTTGTTTTTGAAGATGATTTTTCTTTTCCCGCAGTATCGAAAACAGGATAAAAACCGTCGTGTGGGAATCACTACAACCAGTAAAAAACCGGTAGGAATGAGCTGAATAAGAAATATCTTGCCGGTAAAAATTTCACAACGTTTTGAAGACTTTTTACGGTGGCTTATGTATACTGAACAAAGCGCGTAAACGGGTGTCTGAGCAGGATTCTCTCACCCAAGGTTTGCACCGGGCACTGCGGTAGATTCCCCGGCTTTGTCGGGGTAATTTGATTTAACTCAAAATGTTCGGAGAAAGGGTTTGACTTCTCCTCTTTTCCGGACGTATACACCGGCTCCGTCGCGGTCAAGCGGTAAGCTTTCGTGGTGGTGTAGGGGGAAGAAATTCCTCGTGTTTTTGGCTCTTTGAAATGTGAATATGAAAGGGATGCACAGGCGGCGATATGTCGTGAACTCTCGCCTGTCCTGGTGCATCAACGTTCTTAAACAGAACGCCAATTCATTTTGTGTTAGGACGGGTTCTTTCTTATATGCCTTCGTTTTGGAGGCATTGAGGGAAAGTCAACTTGAGAGTTTGATCCTGGCTCAGAACGAACGCTGGCGGCATGCTTAACACATGCAAGTCGAACGAAGGCCCTGGCTTGCCAGGATCACCTTAGTGGCGAACGGGTGAGGAACGCGTGGGTATCTGCCCCGGAGTAAGGAATAACCATTGGAAACGATGGCTAATACTGTATACGCCCTGCGGGGGAAAGGCTTCGGCCGCTCTGGGATGAGCCCGCGTCAGATTAGCTTGTTGGTAGGGTAACGGCCTACCAAGGCTCCGATCTGTAGCTGGTCTGAGAGGATGGTCAGCCACACTGGGACTGAGACACGGCCCAGACTCCTACGGGAGGCAGCAGTGGGGAATATTGGACAATGGGGGAAACCCTGATCCAGCAATGCCGCGTGTGTGATGAAGGTCTTAGGATTGTAAAGCACTTTCGCCCGTGAAGATGATGACGGTAGCGGGAGAAGAAGCCCCGGCTAACTCCGTGCCAGCAGCCGCGGTAATACGGAGGGGGCTAGCGTTGTTCGGAATTACTGGGCGTAAAGGGCGTGTAGGCGGTTTGTCTAGTCAGAGGTGAAATCCCCAGGCTTAACCTGGGAACTGCCTTTGAAACTGGCAGGCTAGAGATCGGAAGAGGGTAGTGGAATTCCCAGTGTAGAGGTGAAATTCGTAGATATTGGGAAGAACACCAGTGGCGAAGGCGATTACCTGGTCCGAATCTGACGCTGAGGCG
>JASLYJ010000019.1 GCA_030739855.1 Alphaproteobacteria bacterium
GGTGGTTCCTCCTTCACCTCTTCCTCGGCGGGTGGTTCCTCCTTCACCTCTTCCTCGGCGGGTGGTTCCTCCTTCACCTCTTCCTCGGCGGGTGGTTCCTCCTTCACCTCTTCCTCGGCGGGTGGTTCCTCCTTCACCTCTTCCTCGGCGGGTGGTTCCTCCTTCGCCTCTTCCTCGGCGGGTGGTTCCTCCTTCACCTCTTCCTCGGCGGGTGGTTCCTCCTTCACCTCTTCCTCGGCGGGTGGTTCCTCCTTCGCTTTGGTTTCCTCCTCCTTGGCCTCGATAGCGGCCTTCTTGGCTTCTTCCTTGGCGGCTAGGCGCTCCAGAGTCTTGGCCTTGGGCTTGTCTTTCTTGGTCTGTTCAGGGATAGGTGGCTTTTCGCACAGCCCCACATCGGCCAGGAAACAGGCCACACGGTTGCTGGGCTTGGCGCCAACGCCGAGCCAGTATTTAATGCGATCTTTCTTCAGGGTCACACGGTCGGGGTGGTTCTTAGCCACCATGGGATTATGGGTGCCCACCCGCTCGATGAAGCGACCGTCCCGGGGCATGCGGGAATCGGTGATGACAATGCGGTAAAAGGGGCGTTTCTTAGCGCCGCCCCTGGCCATTCTGATCTTTAGTGCCATGATGTATGCGTCTCTTCTTTCTGGTTATTCTTTAAATAAATTGAAAAATCATGGGAATTTAAGAGAGCCGCCGGGCATGCTCTGGCGCAGCAAGTCGGTGGGGATTCCCTTGTCTCCCATTTTCCCCATGCGTTTCATTGCCTGGCTTATCCCCTTAAACTGCTTGAGCAGCCGGTTCACATCGGCCACGGTGGTTCCGGAGCCGGCGGCCACGCGTTTCTTGCGTGACGCCTTGAGAATTTCTGGACGCCGACGTTCGGCTGGTGTCATGGACGCAATAATTGCCTGTTGGTGCTTAACCAGGCTCTCGTCCAAGTTGGCCTCTTTTATCTGTTTCTTGACTTTGGCGACGCCGGGAATTAACCCCATGAGGCCGTTCATACCACCCATTTTAGAAATCTGGGCTAGCTGCGTGGCAAAGTCCTCTAGGTCGAAACCACCTTTCTGGATCTTGCGCGCTAGCTGTTCCGCTTTTTTCTGGTCGATGACCTCGGTGGCCTTTTCTACCAGCCCTACCACATCGCCCATACCGAGAATACGCGAAGCGATGCGGTCGGGATGAAAGGCCTCCAGTGCATCCAGCTTCTCCCCGGTTCCAAGCAACTTTATGGGGCACCCTGTCACCGCACGCATGGACAGGGCCGCGCCGCCACGGGCGTCACCGTCTATACGGGTGAGCACGATCCCCGTAAGTGTGATCTTGTCGTGGAAGCTCTGGGCCACACGCACCGCGTCCTGGCCGGTCATGGCATCGGCCACAAGCAGTGTTTCCTTGGGTACTGCTAGCTCGACCACGGCGGCTAGCTCATCCATCAGAGCATCATCAATATGGCCGCGTCCGGCGCTGTCCAGCAGCACCAAGTCGAAGCCTTCCCGCGCTGCCGTCTCTAGAGCACGTTTTGTGATGTCCAGTGGTTTTTCTCCGGTAATAATTGGCAGCGTGGCTATACTCGCCTCTCGACCCAGCGTGGCAAGCTGTTCTTGCGCAGCAGGACGGTAGACATCTAGGGAGGCCATCAGCGCCTTCTTCTTTTCTCTGTTGAAGAGGTCGCATGCGATCTTGGCGCAGGTGGTGGTCTTTCCCGAACCTTGTAGACCGGCAAGCAGGAGCGCAACCGGTGGCGCGGCAGCAAGGTCGAGGGGAACATTGTTGCTACCAAGTGTCTCCACTAGGTGGTCATTGACGATCTTGACCACCATCTGGCCCGGGGTGGTGCTTTTTACCACCTCCTTGCCCTTGGCGCCTTCCTTGACCTGAGCGATGAAATTCTTGACCACAGGCAATGCTACATCGGCCTCGAGAAGGGCTACACGGACCTCGCGCAGGGCCTCGTCGATGTCGGATTCCGACAGTGCGCCGCGGCCTTTTAGGCGGTCGAAGGCGTTGCCGAGACGACTGGTCAAATTTTCAAACATGTACGTCCTTATAGTTGCCAATGGCCAAAGCGAAAAAGCACCAGTGCACGAAACTCGCGGGCTGGTGGACTCCGACCCTCGGGGGCGTAGGAGCTTTCATTTTCGCTACATAAAGCGTGAATGGCGCGGAATGTAGGCGCGGCTAGGTTCCAAGTCAAGCTGTGTACGTCGGGTGTTTTTACCCGTGCTTCGGCCTTCTTTTCGATTCGGGTGGACTTCCCACTCACCGCACTCTATATGGCGCTTATGAACAGCACGCCATTCATAAAGATGCACGGGTTTGGCAACGATTTTGTCATCCTCGACGCACGGGAAACGGCCATGGCCATCGACGCGGCAGCCGTAAGCGCTATCGCCGATCGCCATACCGGCGTGGGTTGCGATCAGGTGATCGTAATGGAGAAGGGTGATGACGGGCTGGCTGACGTGTTTATGCGCATCTTCAACGCCGATGGTGGCGAGGTGGCAGCCTGCGGTAACGCCGCGTGCTGCGTGGCTTCACTCCTACTTTCAAAATCCGAGGCCGACCATGTAGTGATCGGTACCGAAGGTGGGTTACGCGACGCTGAGAAAACGCCTGAGGGCCATATTGCGGTAGATATGGGCCGGGCGGTCTTTGACTGGCGCGACATTCCCTTGGCTGAGGCCGTCGACAGTAACCATCCCGGCATCTCGGAAGGCCCACTTGTCGATGGTTGTGTGGTGGGTATGGGGAATCCCCATCTGGTGTTCTTCGTGGATGATGCAGAATCGGTGCCGCTGGAAACGCTGGGGCCAAGGCTGGAACGCCATCTCCTGTTTCCTGAACGCACCAATGTAGAAGTGGTGCAGATACTTTCCCCAGAAAAACTGCGTATGCGCGTCTGGGAGCGCGGTGTCGGCATCACCACTGCTTGCGGCACAGGAGCCTGCGCGGCGCTGGTGGCGGCTAACCGCCGGGGGCTGGCCGAACGCCGGGCTGGGGTTGTGCTTGATGGCGGTGCACTTGTAGTAGAATGGCTCGCCGACGACCATATATTGTTGACAGGGCCAGCTTCGTCAAGTTTCAGCGGCGAACTGGATGAAAGCCTTTTGAAATCCTGATGACGGCAGGGAAGACGTTATGAGTAGATGGGGAATAGAAAAGCAGGAAGCCTCCGAAACTGCGGGCGTGGTGCGCGTGGTGACGTTGGGTTGCCGCCTCAATAGCTTCGAATCCGAGATTATCCGCGACCACGTTCACATGGGAAACGAGGAACGGGGAAAGGAAACCGTGGTGATCAATACCTGCGCGGTGACGGAGGAGGCCGAGCGCCAGACGCGCCAGACTATCCGCCGTTTGAGCCGCGAAAGCCCCCAGGCCCGTATCGTCGTCACTGGATGCGCCGCTCAGCTTTCCCCAAGGAGCTACGCCGCCATGCCAGAGGTGGATCGGGTGCTGGGCAATACCGAGAAACTGAATCCCGCTCGGTTTCTGACACGCGATATGGAAGAAGGCTCGCCCATCGTCGTTTCCGATATGAAGATGGTAAACGAAACGGTGCCCCATCTGGTATCGGGTTTCAAGGGCCGTAGCCGCGCCTTCCTCCAAGTCCAGCAGGGTTGTGATCATAAGTGCACCTTTTGCATTATTCCCGCCGCCCGCGGTCCCAGTCGCAGTATCCCCCTAGGGCAAATCATCGCACAGGCTCGCGTCCTTGCCACCAACGGCTACCGAGAATTCATTCTTACCGGGATTGATCTCGTCTCTTACGGGGACGATCTACCGGGGGGCGTAACGCTTGGAAGTGCGGTACGCCGCCTGTTAGCGCAGGTTCCGGAAATTTCCCGCCTGCGCCTATCTTCCCTCGATCCTGCCTGTTTAGAGGAAGACCTTCTCTCACTCGTGGAATTGGAACCCCGAGTAATGCCGCATCTTCACTTGAGCCTACAAGCCGGTGATGACGTGATTTTACGGCGCATGAAACGCCGTCACAGCCGAGACCAGACCCTGGATCTATGCCGGACGCTTCGCCGTCGCCGCCCGGGGATAGTTTTCGGTGCCGACCTTATTGCTGGTTTTCCCACTGAGACGGCGGTTATGTTCGAAAACACATTATCCTTCATAGAGGAATGCGGCTTGACCTATCTCCATGTGTTCCCATTCTCATCGCGTCCGGGCACGCCAGCGGCGCGTATGTCGCATGTGGCTAAGTCTACGCGCAAAGAGCGTGCGGCAGAGCTACGTGACGCTGGGAAGGCTGCTCTGGACAGGTATCTCTGCTCCTTGATAGGCAGCGAAGTGACCGTATTGGTGGAACGCCCCGGTTGGGGCCACAGCGAGGCTCTTGCCCCGGTGCGTCTCGAAGGGAAGGCGCCCACGGGCCATATTGTCCGCGCCAAAGTAAATGGGCTGTGCGAAACAGCGGAGGGGGCAGAACTCACGGCTGAGGTGCTGGCCACTGCTGTCACGAATGCTGTCCCAAGCGGAGCGGCGGCATGACCGGCCATGTTATAGGTGGCTGGCTGTCGCGGCTGCGCTCGGGGTTGAGCCGCTCCTCACAGCGCATGAGTGACGGTGTGGCAAAAATCTTCACTAACCACAGGCTCGATGCCCAGACTCTGGAAGATCTTGAAGACCTCCTGATTTCTGCTGACATGGGCGTGGCCACGGCAAGCCAGCTGGTGGGTTCTCTAGAGCGTCACCGTTTCCACGAAGAAATCTCCCCCGATCGGTTGCGCGAAATACTTGCCGACAGCGTCGCCGATATTCTCAAACCGGTAGCTAAACCGCTGGTCCCCAATTCTGATTATAAGCCCTATGTGATTCTTGTGGTGGGCGTCAATGGCAGCGGTAAGACCACCACCATTGGCAAGCTTGCCAAGATCTATGCCGATGACGGTTTGTCGGTAATGCTGGTGGCGGGCGACACTTTTCGCGCTGCCGCAGCAGAACAACTGGAAATATGGGGCAAGCGGGCGGGGTGCCCGGTGATTTCCGGGGCGCCAGGAGTTGACGCCTCTGGCCTTATCTTCGACGCCATGAAAAAGGCGCGGTGCAAGAAGGCCGATGTGCTTCTCATTGATACCGCTGGTCGCCTGCAGAACAAGAAAAACCTGATGGCAGAACTGCAAAAGATTTTCTATGTCATCCAGAAAGCTGATGCCTCTGCCCCGCATAGCTGCCTTCTGGTACTCGACGCCACTACCGGCCAAAATGCCCATTCGCAGGTGGAGACCTTTAGTGAAATGGTCAACGTGACGGGGCTGGCGGTGACCAAGTTCGATGGCACTGCGCGCGGTGGGGTGCTGGTGGCGCTGGCCGACAAATTCGCCATGCCGGTTCACGCCGTGGGCGTGGGCGAGGCCATAGACGACCTGCGGCCCTTCTCGCCGGTGGTTTTCGCCGATTCCTTGATGGGTGTGGAACGTTAGAATTTCCGCTTTTGCCGGCCTTTAAACCAAGTTTGCAGGCTCCCATGAAACTGTAGCCAGCCGTGCTGGTGTCTACCGGTTGCCAGTTCTTGCCCTTGACACGGGGCCCGTCCATTAAACTTCATACAGGTGCCCTAGGGCGTATGAGCCACCCGCCAGATACGGTTGCCCACGTCGTCAGCGATGAGCAGGCTGCCGTCCTTGGCCAGTGCAAGCCCGGCGGGGCGGCCCACCACCCGGGCGGTCTTCTCGCCCACGGTCCAGAATCCGGTAACAAAGGCTTCGTAATGCCCCTGCGAACGGCCATCCTTGAAGGGAACCCGTACCACCATATAGCCCCGGGGCTGCGCCGCATTCCACGACCCGTGCAGGGCTACGAAGGCATCACCGTGATAGTCCTTGGGAAACTGTCCACCGCTGTAGAATACCAGCCCCAAAGGCGCGGAATGGGACTCGAACAAAAGGTCGGGCAGGATCGTCTTTTCCACCAGATCAGGGCGTTTCTTCGCAAATCCTGGCTGCGGATGGGGTCCCATATAGGCATAGGGCCAACCGTAGAAACCGTTTCGGTGGAGTCGCGTCAAATAGTCGGGCACCAGCCCATCGCCCTGTTGGTCGCGTTCATTGACCACCACGTAAAGATCCTTGGTGCCGGGATAAAAGGCGATGCCCACCGGGTTGCGCAGCCCCGTGGCGAAGCTCTCGCGGTGCGAGGCGTCCAGGGTGAACTCCTGCACCGAAGCGCGGGGCAGGGGTTCCTCGCCGATATTGCCGCCTGAACCGATGGCTACGTAGAAATGCGTACCGTCGGGGTGAAAGGCCAGATTCCGCGTCCAGTGGCCGTTACCGGGACCTAGCGCGCCGCCGGCAGTGACAAGCTGTGTGGGTCCGGCGGGCCGGACCAGGCCCGGGCGGTAGGGCAGGCGCCGTACCCGCTGTGTGTCAGCCACGTAAAGCCAGCGCTTCCTGAGGGCCATGCCGTGGGGATTTTTGAAGCCCTCGGCGTAGGTGACAATGGTATCGGCCGTTCCGTCGCCGTCATCGTCGCGTAACAGGGTAATCCGGCCGGCCTCCGATTCAGCCAGGAATACATCGCCATTTTCAGCCACTGCGAGCCAGCGGGCATCGTCGAATCCTTCCGCGAAGACGTTGGCCGTAAAACCGGGGAGGGTTCTCAGTTGTGGCGTGTCCCGTGTCATGGCGCGGGTGGGCGGGTTGATGGCGCTGGGGGTGGCACCAGGGGCAGGCAGATCGTCGGCGCGCACCTCAAACCGCGTACCGGGTGCCACATCTTTGACTTGGGCGTCAGCTTGGGCTAGTGCGCCGCTTCCGATAAGCACAAGAAGGCCTACGGCCGTGGCCTGCACAGCTAGTGGACGGTAAAAGCAGGAAATTCTTTTCGAAGAGGGCATCACAGGCGTACGGGTGTTTATAGATTACGTATTTACAGGGCGTTATGTGCAATAGACCGACGGCGGGGTCAAAAAAAGGGAGCGGCCACCGGCGAACCAAGCCATTCTTTTTCCCTTTGTGGCCAATTCACGGCTCGTCGGGAGCTATACACCTCCGTGCAATCCGCATAAGGTTCTCGCAAAACCACAGAGTCACCCGCCCGACGGCGGTGTGAAGAAAAGGGAACTGGCCCCATGCGAATCTTTCGCCATTATACACATTTGCTGCGGGAAGCAAGGGGATCTGTGGTTGCGCTGGGGAATTTCGACGGCGTTCACCGCGGCCACCAGGCGGTGATCTCCACCGCAGGTAAGCTCGCCCGTGAGTTGGGCGTGGCCCATGCGGTGATGACCTTCGAGCCCCACCCAAGAAGCGTTTTCCAGCCCCACACTCCTCCTTTCCGGTTGACGCCCATGCGTATCAAGGCCAGGTGTATCGAGGTGTTAGGGGCGGACCATCTGTTCGTCCAGCATTTCGACCGTGAATTTTCACAAATGACAGCCGAGGCTTTCATCACCGGCGTGCTATGCAACGGCGTGGCCGCCAGCCATGTGGTGGCGGGCTATGATTTTGTCTTCGGCCACGGCCGTAAAGGTGACTGTGCTTTGCTGGAACGCATGGCTCCCGAACGGGGCTTCGCTTTTACCCGGGTGCCCCGAGCGGTGGATGCCTCGGGCGCCGCCTATTCCTCCACAAAGATTCGTGAACTCATAGCTGGGGGCGAACCAGCAGAGGCCACCGTATTTCTTGGCCGCCTATTTGAGATCGAAGGCCGGGTGGTTCCCGGGGATGGACGCGGGAGAGAGTTGGGATTTCCCACCGCCAACGTTCACTTTGAAGATTTCGTAATTCCCGCTACTGGAGTCTATGCGGTGTGTGCCGGCGTTGATAAGGGAGCAGAAACTCTATGGCGTGACGGTGTGGCTAATTTCGGTTTTCGCCCCACCTTCGGTGGCGGCAAAAAAATGCTCGAGGTGCATCTCTTTGGGGAATGCAACGACCTCACCGGCTGTCATCTACGGGTGGCGCTTGCGGATTATCTTAGGCCTGAGAAGACATTTGACGAAGTAGCCCAATTGCGGGCACAAATCGCCGACGATATTAACGCGGCCAAGGCGGTGCTAGCGGGATTCTCCAGTGGTGGTGAGGTAGCGGAGGTCCCATCTCTGCCACCGAACGGCGCGGCAAACGGAATGCTATAAGGAACGGATACGGACTCTCTCATGGGCAACGACTACAAATCTACAGTCTTTCTCCCCTCCACGGCCTTTCCCATGAAAGCGCGGCTGCCGGATCGCGAGCCGGAAATCCTTAACTATTGGCGTGAGTCCGGACTGATGGAAAAGCTGCGCACGGTCAATAAGGGCAGCGAGAAATTCATTCTTCATGACGGACCTCCCTATGCCAACGGCCACCTTCATATCGGTCATGCCCTGAACAAGATTTTGAAGGATATTATCAACCGCTCACAACGTATGCTGGGACGCGAAGTGATCTACGTGCCCGGTTGGGACTGCCACGGCCTACCTATAGAATGGAAGATCGAGGAAAGATATCGTGCTGAGGGTTGTGACAAGGATGAGGTGCCGATTCTCGAGTTCCGTCGAGAATGCCGCGAATTCGCCGATCACTGGATTACCGTCCAAGGCGGAGAGTTTCGGCGCCTCGGCGTCGATGGTGATTGGGATACCCCATATACCACCATGAATTTCACCGCCGAAGCTGCCATCGTTCGTGAGCTCGGCAAGTTCCTAATGAACGGAAGCCTCTACCGCGGCGAAAAACCGGTTATGTGGTCGGTGGTGGAAAAGACGGCGCTGGCCGAAGCCGAGGTAGAGTACGCGGATCACACATCGACCCAAGTCTGGGTACGCTTCCCCGTGGTCACGACCTCGCGGCCCGGGCTGGAAGGCGCTTCCGTGGTCATTTGGACTACCACACCATGGACCCTGCCTGGCAATCGTGCTGTCGCCTGCAAGTCTAAAATGCCCTATGTCGCTTTTGAGGTGGGAGACGTTGAAGAAGACAGTTTCGCGCGAACAGGTGAGAAGCTCATTATAAACGATGGCCTTGCTTCGCAGGTGCGAACTGACCTAGGGATTAAAAATTGGAATGAAGTAGCTCGTTTAGAATTTGACGAACTTGCTGGTACCGTGTGCCACCATCCCTTCCACGGTCATGGCTATGATTTCGATGTGCCTTTGGTGGAAGGTTCCCATGTTACCACTGAGGTTGGCACCGGCTTCGTTCACATCGCGCCGGGTCACGGTGCTGAAGATTTCGAGGTGGGCCAAGAAGCGGGGCTGGAGGTGCCGCACACGGTTGATGATGGCGGTCTGTTCTACGACCATGTGCCGTTGTTCGCGGGTCTCCATGTGTTCAAGGCCGATGCCGCTGTGGTGGAGGCGCTGAATGAATCCGGTGCTCTTCTGGCCACAGGAAAGCTTACCCATTCCTACCCTCATTCCTGGCGCTCCAAGGCTCCACTCATTTTCCGCACCACGCCGCAATGGTTTATCTCCATGGAAACGGACGACCTACGCAAAAAAGCCCTGGCCGCCATTGACGCCACCCACTGGGTACCCCCGACTGGGCGTAACCGCATCTACACTATGGTAGAAAACCGCTCCGACTGGTGCGTTTCGCGCCAGCGCTCTTGGGGGGTACCCATTACCGTCTTTGCCCACAAGGAGACTGGCGAACCCCTGCGTGACGAAAAGGTTCTTGAGCGTATCGTAGCGGTAGTGGCGGAAGAGGGGGCCGACGCTTGGTTTTCCGGTGACCCTGCGCGCTTCCTGGGCGACCTCCACGACCCAGATGCTTATGAACAGGTCACGGACATTCTAGATGTGTGGTTTGATAGCGGCTCTACCCACGCTTTCGTTCTGGAGGATCACAATGATCTGGAAAGCCCGGCGACGCTCTATCTCGAAGGTTCCGACCAGCATCGTGGCTGGTTCCAGTCCTCACTTTTGGAATCATGTGGCACGCGAGGGCGAGCACCGTATAAAGCGGTGCTTACCCACGGCTTCGTATTAGATGAAAAAGGCCACAAGATGTCGAAATCTGCGGGCAACGTGGTGGCCCCGCAAGAGGTCGTGGACACCTTGGGGGCCGATATTTTGCGCCTCTGGGTGGCCACCTCCGACTATACCGCTGACCTGCGAATTGGACCGGAAATCCTCAAGGCGCAAGTAGATTCCTACCGCCGCTTACGCAATACCATGCGCTATATGCTGGGTAATCTCGCCGGTTTTAAAGAGGACGAGCGGGTAGCGCCCAAAGATATGCCGAAGTTGGAGCGCTGGATTTTGCACCGTTTGTGGGAATTGGACCGGCACATGCGTGGGGCGCTGGATGGCTTCGATTTGCACGCCTTCTTCACCGAGCTTCATACCTTTTGCACCGTGGACTTATCGGCTTTCTATTTTGATATTCGTAAGGACGCGCTCTATTGCGATGAACGGGATTCTCCGCGCCGACTCGCAGCGCGCACAGTGCTGGACATTCTTTTTCATCATCTCATCACTTGGCTTGCTCCGGTGCTATGCTTCACTGCCGAAGAAGCTTGTCGCACTCGCGCGGAGGAAGGTGGCATGGTGGAGGAAGAAAGCGTGCATCTGCGGGTCTATCCTCAGGTTCCCGAGGATTGGCGCAACGATGACCTAGCAGCTAAGTGGGAAACAGTGCGGGATCTACGCCGCGTCGTCACTGGCGCCATCGAGATCGCACGTGCCGAGAAACAGCTGGGCTCCAGCCTCCAAGCTCATCCCGTGGTCCATGCCGGGGATTCCTACCTAAAAGCCGTGGACGGGCTCGACATGGCAGAAATCGCCATTACCTCAGGCCTTGATTGCAATCCCCTTGGTTTTGGGACTGCGGTGCCACCTGATGGGTTTTTCACCCTAGAGGACGTATCAGACGTTGCGGTGCGGGTGGCTCTTGCCGAAGGCGGCAAGTGCCAGCGCTGCTGGAAGGTCCTTCCCGAAGTAGTGACTGACGATGAGGGCGGGTTGTGCGCGCGCTGCAAGAGCGCCATTAGCAATGCGACTTGATTCCTTGAAACTCGGGCTGATGGCGGCGGTGTTGGTGACGGCACTCGACCAGCTTTCCAAGTGGATGATACTGGAGATTGTTATGCAGCCTCCGCGCATCATTCCCGTCACACCATTTTTCAATCTTGTCTTAGTCTGGAACCGGGGGGTTAGCTTCGGCTTCTTGGGCCAACAGTCATCGGAATGGCTGCCTTGGTTACTTACTGCTCTGGCACTAGCGATCGTGGTCGCCCTAGTGTGGTGGCTACGGCGGGTGACAAGCGGGTTGATGGTGCTGGCCATCAGTTTGGTGGTGGGTGGGGCACTAGGCAATGTCGTAGATCGCCTGCGTTTCGGCGCAGTGGTAGATTTTCTCGATTTCCATGCTGCCGGGGTTCACTGGCCGGCATTCAACGCGGCGGATTCAGCTATTACTGTGGGCGCGGCCATTATACTCTATGATGCTATTTTTGCTGACCATACCTCTTAAAAAACCCGCTCCGATAGTTTATATTGTTATTTACGATGACAGACGTATTCCCCATACCGGCCCGTGGTCTTTCCCGGAACCGTGCACTCTCTACTGTTCTGGCGACGGCGGTTGCGCTCAGCCTGTCCGCTTGTGAAGAAACGCGCCATGAAATCAGTAAAGCGCTGGGTATGGAGAAGCCCGACTTCGAAGAATCCGAAGTGCTGACAGGCCCGCCCTTGACTATCCCGCCTGATTTCGACTTGCGCCCGCCGGGAAGCGGGGAAGAACTCTATCGTCCTTCCCCTGAGTCTGTCGCACCGGTTGTGGCCGCGCCCCAACCCCAAGCCGTTCTAGTGCAGCGGCAGCCCGCCACAGAGTCCTACCGGAAAACTTACCCTGGAGCCTATCAGAGTGCTTATCCGGTGCAAGGCACGGACAGCGGCTATCCTGTACAGGGGACCCATCCAGGCGCTCGCGGCGCCTATCCACCACAGGGTAATTATCCTGCACAGTCCGCCTATGGACAGGCTGTACCCCAGACGACCCCGCAAAGCACCGCTCAGAATGTGTTTTCCCAGGCTCTCCAGACTTATGGTCGCGCCAATACTGGCGGTTACGCTGCCACTCCCAGCGGCACCTATAATTATGGGGGGTATAGCGCCTATGGTGGCCAGCCCTATCCCCAGCCCCAGCCCGATCCCCAGCCCAAATCTCAGCCCTATCCCCAGCCCTATCCCCAGCCCAATAGCGGCCAGCCCGTCGCCGCCCAGCAGCATCCGGTGCAGGACGTGATCGGCTATCATCAGGGTCAGCCCCACACCAGTCCTCCAGCCGCTAATTCCACTAGCCCTGCCGTTTCGCCCCAGGAGTGCACGGATGTGGTGGTAGATATTTCCGGGAATTACGTCTGCAAGTAATCGTCTTGAGACTATCGCCGATCCGTTCTTCGCTTTCCGCTTCTCCCTAAGTCGGGCATTACCGGAAGGATTTTGTCGCCGTAATTCTGTCGAATTCGCATTTCATTCTCCCGCCTCATGAGTAATCTCAGGACATCTGACGAAAGTCTCACGCCTCTTCGAGCACTGGTGCGTACGGGTTGGATCCTGCCTGCGGCCGTATTCGCCGTGCTGTTGTGCTGGGTTTCAGGTCAGGCTCGCGGTGCGGTGTTTTGGCCCGAGACCTTCACTCTAGACAACGGCTTGCAGGTAGTGGTGGTGCCCAATCACCGCGCGCCGGTGGTCACGCATATGGTCTGGTACAAGGTAGGGGCCGCCGATAAGGCGCCGGGTAAGTCGGGCATCGCTCATTTTCTCGAACACCTTATGTTCAAGGGCACCGATAAGGTATCTGCCGGTGAATTTTC
Organism: Alphaproteobacteria bacterium; assembly: GCA_030739855.1. GTDB lineage: Bacteria > Pseudomonadota > Alphaproteobacteria > UBA11136 > UBA11136 > UBA11136. The sequence goes on from JASLYJ010000019.1 coordinate 12,760, forward strand.
CATCATGGTAGCCCGCAACGGCGGCCGCGAGAATGCCTTCACATCCCAAGACTACACCGCCTATTTCCAGAGCGTAGCCCGTGATCGTCTGGAACTGATGATGGAGCTGGAGGCCGACCGCATGGCTAACCTCCGACTCAGCGACGATAAGGTGCTTCCCGAACGCAAGGTGATCCTGGAAGAACGCCACATGCGCACAGACAACGACCCCGCCGCCAGACTGGAGGAAAGCGTACAAGCTTCCCTCTACCAGAACCATCCCTATGGCGCGCCTATCATCGGTTGGGAGCACGAGATCAAGGCCCTTTCCACCAAGGATGCCTTGGATTTCTATAACCTCTACTACGCCCCCAATAACGCTATCCTCATCGTTAGCGGCGACATCACGGCCGAGGAACTGAAACCTTTGGCCGAGAAATATTACGGTGTTATCCCCGCGCGCAGCGTACCGCCAAGAGTGCGCCCGCGCGAGCCGGCCCAGAAAACAGCGCGGCGCGTGGTGCTGAAGGACCAGCGTGTGCGCCAACCTAGTTGGAGCCGCACCTATCTAGCCCCCAGCTATGCCTCAGTCACGAAAGAAGAAAAAACGTCGCCCCATGCTTTGGAAGTGCTGACGGAGATTCTTGGCGGTGGTACTACCAGCCGTCTTTACCGTTCTCTGGTGGTAGAAAAAGGTGTGGCAGTATCCGCTGGGGCCTATTACGAGGGCGCCCGTCTCGATGGCGGCAGCCTCATCCTCTACGGGACACCGCCTCCTGGCGGCAGCCTTCCGGGGCTGGAGACGGCGGTGACGGAGGAACTGCGTGAGCTGTTCGAAGGTGGTGTTACCGATGAAGATGTGGAAAAAGCCAAACAACGTCTTCGCGCGGAGGCTATTTACGCCCGCGATAGCCTGTTCAATCCGGGGCGCGTTCTCGGCACGGCGCTAACCGCGGGACGCAGTATCGCCGATGTGGAAGATTGGCCCGACCACATCACCGCGGTGAGCACGGCCGAAGTTCTGGCTGCCGCCCGCGCAGTACTGCGCAACGAGATATCCGTTACCGGGGAGCTCTTGCCTGATGCCGCTGTCGATTCCGTTACCGGAGACCCCGGTTCGTGACTGGACACAAAAACACCTCCACGCTTCGATGGCTTCTCATTGCGACAGCGATCCTAGTTTTTGCCCTGGCTTTCTATCTAGGCCAGCGTGAGCATCGCGTGCCGCTGTCCATCTCGTCGGTGCATGGCATGCAGATCGAGCGGGTGGTGAGTGTGGACGGTATCGAGGCCTGGTTGGTGGAGGATCATACGATCCCAGTAATCTCCCTCTCCTTGTTGTTCCGCAGTGGTGCGGCACTGGATCCGGCTGGCAAGGAGGGGCTGGCCTCCATGATGGCGGGGCTACTCGACGAAGGAGCAGGAGACCTCGATTCTAGGGCTTTCCAACAGCGTCTGGCGGACATTTCCGTTACCCTTCGTTTTGACGCTTCCCTCGACACCTTCGAGGGTGGCCTCAAGACCCTGACTGAGAACCGCGGTGAAGCCTTTTCTCTGTTGCGTATAGCGCTGAATGCGCCGCGCTTCGACGCCGAACCCGTGGAACGAATTCGCAACCAAATTTTGGCCGGTTTGGCTGCAGCCGAATCCGATCCCGCACAGATCGCTGATAAGGTCTGGTTTCGCACCGCCTTTCCCGATCACCCCTATGGCCGTCCAGTGGAGGGCACTAGGTCCGGGATAGCAGCTGTAACGGCCAACGACCTGCATGGCTTCATAGAAAGGCGTTTTGGGCGTGACCACCTTATAATCGGCGTGGCCGGCGATATTACTGCGGAAGAGCTGACGCCACTTCTCGACAGCACTTTCGGTTCTCTGCCTGCACGCGCCGCGCTCTTCGATCTGCCGGAAGCGAGGGTGGATGGTGGCGGCGTTGTCGTAGTGGAGGAGGACATTCCCCAGAGCACCGTGCGCTTCGGTGAAAATGGCATCAAACGCGATGATCCCGACTATTTTGTGGCTCGTCTGCTCAACTATACACTGGGCGGTGGAGGGTTCAGTTCGCGGCTTACCGAAGAAGTACGCGAAAAACGCGGTCTCGCCTACTCCGTCTATTCTCACCTTCAGACCATGGCCTGGGGCGGTCTGGTGAGGGGAGCCGTGGGGACCGATAACGCCAGTGTGGCCGAGTCCTTGGATATTATCCGCGGGGAATGGAAGCGTATGGCGGAAGACGGCGTTTCCGAGGATGAGCTGAACGACGCCAAGACCCACCTAACCGGGGCGTTTCCCCTGCGTCTGACTAGTACTGGACGTATCGCTAATATGCTGACTACGCTGCAATACCTAGATCTAGGCATTGATTATCTGGACCGCCGCGAAGAACTCATCCATTCTGTGACTCTTGACGACGTTCGGCGCGTGGCCGATCGGCTACTTCACGCCGATGACCTGTTGGTGGTGGTGGTAGGAAGACCCGAAGGCGTCACCGCCACCCGTCCGTCCCCGTGACGGGGAGACTAGAACTCTAAGGAGCCCGTTTCATGCCTTACCGCCAACGCATCGAAAGCTGCTTTGCGGAGGCTATCGGTGAAAACGGACTCGACCGCGCCGATTACGACTCGGCGTTGGCCCAAACTGCCGAGGCGCTCTCGGACCTGCGGGCGCGTTATGACGACGGCAGCCTGCCCCTGCTCCGTCTTCCCACCGCCCGCGACGATCTCGATGCCCTGGCCTCCACCGCCAGACGCTACGGAGAGGCCTTCTCCCATGTGGTGGTGCTGGGCACCGGCGGGTCCAGCCTCGGCGGCAAGACCCTACATGCGCTAGCAGGGGATGCCTTCGGCATCACATCCCCATGCGATCATGAAACACCGCGTCTGCATTTTATGGACAATATCGATCCCCATAGCTTCACTCATCTGCTTCAGGCTCTCGACTTGGCGCGTACCGGGTTCCTCGTGGTTTCCAAGTCCGGATCCACACCCGAGACCCTTACCCAGTTTTTAATCTGTTTCGAGGCGGTGTTGCAGGATGTAGGAGAAAAAAAAGCCGCCGCCCATTTCACCTTAATTACCGAACCCGGCTCCAATCCCCTGCGCGGGCTGGGGGATGTACTGGGAATGGAAATACTCGATCACGATCCCGAGGTGGGTGGGCGCTTTTCGGTGCTCTCCCTGGTGGGCTTGTTACCGGCCATGATGGTGGGGGTAGATGCGGTTTCTCTGCGCGAAGGCGCGGCTGCGGCACTTGATCCCGTCCTTAAGAGAAGCCCGCCTAAGGACTGCCCGCCGGCGGTAGCGGCTGCACTGGTGGTGGCATTAGCGCGCACGCGCGGCGTGTCCATGACGGTCCTCATGCCCTACGTGGACAGGCTTGACTGTTTTGGGGCGTGGTTCCGCCAGCTCTGGGCGGAAAGCTTGGGTAAGGGCGGACAAGGCATCACCCCGGTCAAGGCTCTCGGCACCGTAGACCAGCACAGTCAGTTACAGCTTTATCTTGATGGTCCCGCCGACAAGATGTTCACTCTGATTATTTCCGATGTAGCTGGAAGCGGTTCCAGAGTGGACCCAGCGCTGGCTAGGGGCTCGGCATTGGCTTGGCTTGCGGGCCGTACCATGGGTGATCTTCTAGATGCCGAACAGCGGGCTACGGCAGAAACCCTCATACGTAATCACCGTCCTCTACGCTTAATAGAGATCAAACACCTCGATGAACGGGTTCTGGGGGGGTTACTCATGCATTTCATGCTGGAGACCATCATCGTCGCCCGGCTGCTGGGGGTAAACGCCTTTGATCAACCGGCAGTGGAGGAGGGAAAGTGTCTCGCCCGCGCCAGTCTCGAAGGGGAATAAGGCCACCACTATGACAATTCGCCTTCTGCCAGAAACCCTTGTTAACCGTATTGCCGCTGGCGAAGTAGTGGAACGCCCCGCCTCGGTGGTTAAGGAACTAGTGGAAAACAGCCTCGACGCTGGGGCCACGCGAATTGAGGTGAGCCTGCGCGATGGTGGCGCAGCTTGCATAAGTGTGATGGATGACGGTGGCGGCATGTCCCGTGATGAGTTGGTCCTGGCGGTGGCGCGCCACGCCACCTCCAAACTCCCTGGTGAGGATCTTTTCGCCATCCACAGCTTGGGCTTCCGGGGCGAAGCCCTGCCTTCAATGGGAGCGGTAGCCCGGCTCACAATCACCAGCCGAACCAGAGACGCCGATGCTGCCTGGAACCTTCACGTGGCAGGTGGCAAACAGCAAGAACCAAAACCCGCAGCGCTTGCCACCGGCACCAAGGTAGAGGTGAGAGACCTGTTCTACGCTACCCCGGCGCGGTTGAAATTCCTTAAGACCACGCGCACCGAAATTGCCCGCGCATTCGAAGTGGCACAACGCTTGGCTATGGCCCATCCATATGTGGCCTTTTCCTTTGAATCCGATAGCAGTGCGCCTAGGGTCATGGCGGCTGCCTCCGGCGACCTTTTTAATGCACGTCTGGAGCGGCTGACCCAAGTTATGGGCCGTGGGTTCGCCGAGAATGCCCTGCCTATATTGGCTGAGCGGGGAGAGTTGACTCTAACCGGTCATATCAGCTTGCCTACCCTGAACCGTGGCCTCGCTGACAAGCAGTTCCTTTTTGTCAATGGCCGCCCAGTGCGCGACAAACTACTGCTGGGTGCGGTACGCGGTGCTTATCAAGATTTTCTCGCTCGTAACCGCTATCCCCTGCTAGCACTCTATCTGGAAGTGCCACCGCGCGAGGTGGATGTGAACGTGCATCCGGCCAAGGCTGAAGTGCGGTTCCGCGACGCTGGGTCGGTGCGCGGCCTCATCGTCGGCGCGCTGCGACATGCTCTGGCCGAGGCTGGGCATAGAGCCACCACCACTGTTTCCGATTTCGCGCTGGGGGCCATGCGGCCCGGTGTTAGAACAGGCGCTGCGTTATATCCTTCACGATCTTCAATGCAGATGCGCGGCTTGGCTGAGGACAGCCTGCACCATCAGGCAACACTGGGTACTGCACCTCACATCTCCTCCAGTTCTGGTTTCCTGCCGGAACTGCAGGCTGTTCCTACGGCGGCGGTCATTACCGAAGCACCGCCAGAGAATGCCGAATCCTTTCCGTTAGGCGCGGCACGAGCACAACTTCATGAGACCTATATTGTGGCGCAAACGCAGGATGGTGTGATCATCGTCGATCAGCACGCGGCCCATGAACGGCTCGTGTACGAAAGCATGAAACAGGCCTTGAAAAACGGATCTGTGGCGCGACAGGGACTCCTCATCCCCGAGGTGGTGGAACTGGACGAGGATGCGGTTCGCGCCCTTGCAGCGCGGGCAGAAGAACTGGTCGCTCTCGGCTTGGTTCTGGAATCCTTCGGTCCAGGCTCGGTGGTGGTGCGTGAGACCCCGGCCCTGCTGGGTGAGATGGATATCGCCAGTCTGGTGCACGATTTGGCTGGCGAGATTGTCGAAATGGGCGAGACGCTCAGCCTGAAGGAGCATCTACAGAAGGTATGCGCCACCATGGCTTGTCACGGTTCGGTGCGTGCCGGGCGCAAGCTGAACCCAGATGAAATGAATGCCCTGCTGCGAGAGATGGAAGCCACCCCCCATTCTGGTCAGTGCAATCACGGCCGCCCCACCTATGTGGAACTCAGGCTCGTTGATATCGAAAAACTTTTCGGCCGGCGCTAGAAACAAGCTGGAGCAGGCCACGGTGGCGCTCGTCTCCCTTCTCACTCTGATAGTCTGGATGTGCCGTGACGTCGTGTCATGATCACGCGGTTCCCGTATAGCGCAGGATGTGAAGTTGCGCTATTCCCGACCGGCGTTTCTTGAGCGGCGTAAATTCCGGCGGCAAAAAGAAATCTTCGTTTTTTGCTGTCTCCACTATGCAAAGCGCACCTGGCGCCAGCCACCCTTTTTCCCTCAGTGCTGTTAGTGCTGTTACCGCTAGTTCCCCGCCATAGGGCGGGTCGAGGAAGACAAGTGAACAGGATTTTTCGGCGGCGGGCGGATTGGTGACATCGCATACGAGACAGATGACACTGGCCCCCTCATTCAACAGAGTGGCGTTTTCCCGCACCGCCGAAATCGCCGCCGCGTTATTGTCCATAAACACCACGTGGTCCGCTCCACGCGATCGCGCCTCCAGCCCCAGTGCGCCGCTGCCGCAGAAGGCGTCGAGGGCTTGCCTACCCTCGAAGACGTCACCACAACCGTCAAAATTTCCATGAGCCAGCATGTTGAAGAGGCTTTCCCGCACCCGATCTGAGGTGGGTCGTGTAGTTCTCCCCTTCGGGGCTACGAGGCGCCGTCCGCGGTGCCTACCGGCGACTATACGCATGGCTTTTGCCCCCCGCTTACTTTCTTCCTTGCACTCGTTTTTTCTTGGCTCTTTTCTCATTGCCCTTTTTTTGTGGTCCCTTTTCATCTCCCCCGGTGGCCGTGCCTAACTGTTCGTCTAGCACCTTCTGCGGTACCGGGCGTACCGCACCGCGTTTGAGTTTTCCCAGTTGGAAGGGACCATAGGCGGTACGGATGAGACGGCTGACGGAGAGCCCCAGATGTTCTAGGACGCGTCGCACCTCACGGTTGCGTCCCTCGGACAGCGACACTACGAGCCAAGAATTAGCCCTGCTCCTGCCTTCTTTCCTGACGTTTCTCTCTCCCGTGTTCTCCAGCGCCACCTCGATAGGACTATAGGTGACGCCCTCTACGGTGACGCCTTTGGCAAGCTTAGCTAGGGTCTTGGCATTCACGCGGCCATAGACCCGCGCGCGATAGCGCCGCCGCCAGCCGCTGGTAGGAAGTTCTAGTCGCCGCGCCAGTTCGCCGTCATTGGTAAGCAAAAGCAATCCTTCCGAGGCTATGTCGAGCCGTCCTACCGTCACAACCCGCGGCAATTCGTCAGGCAGTTCGTCAAAGATGGTGAGCCGTCCTTCGGGGTCACGGTTGGTGGTAATAAGCCCCGACGGCTTGTGATAGATCCACAACCGTGTCTTTTCCCGCTGCGGTAAAGGCTTGCCGTCCACGGTGATGTTAGCATCCTCGCCCACAACGAGCGCGGGGGTGGTCAGGGTCTCTCCATTCACCTGCACCCGCCCCTCGCTGATCCAGCGTTCGGCTTCGCGGCGTGAACACAGCCCGGCGCGAGCCAGTACCTTTGCAATGCGCTCAACCCTCGGTTTGCGAGTCGCCGTGCTAGCACGTCCGGTGTTGATCACTTTTGCGCCACCGCTACGAAAGCCTCAAAGATTTTCTTATCACCGGGATCAATCGCAAATTCAGGATGCCACTGTACGCCTAGGCAAAAATTGTGGATCGTGCTTTCGATGCCCTCGATGATGCCATCGCTGGCGGCGGCGTTCACCACTACGTTAGATCCCGTATTCTTCACCGCCTGGTGATGGGCGCTGTTCACGGCCATGGTGTTGCTATCCACGATACGGTGGAGCAGAGTGCCGGGCGTCACTACCACTTCATGGCCGGGCTCGGTACGGGGATTGGGCTGCTCGTGGGCCAGCGGGCTGTCCACCTCGTCGGGGATGTGCTGGATCAGTGTTCCCCCCAGCACAACGTTAAGCAACTGCTGTCCACCGCAGATGCCAAGCACCGGTATGTCTCGCTCCAGTGCCGTTTTTGTCACCTCAAACTCGAATCTGGTACGGTGGTCCTTGGTGGTGACTTTTGGGTGGTGGGTGGTTTCGCCAAATAGTGCCGGATCCACGTCGAAATCGCCTCCGGTGATGATCAGCGCATCCACGCGCGCTGCATATTCTTCGGCCAGTTGCGGTTCATGGGGAAGCATAAGAGGCAGGCCGCCGGCGCTGGTAACGCATGCAGCATAGTTTTCGTGCAGGGCGTAGCAGGATTGCTTGGCATAGCCGTTGCCTTTCTCCCAGTCCAGCGTGATTCCGACCGTTGGCGGATGTGTGCTCATGTGCTGCAGAGTAAGGCGCGAAGGGGAGTTGGGCAACGGCCCTTGACGGAATCGGGAGGGGGAACCACCTTTAGAGCTATGAATGAGCCCCACTCCCATATGAACCAGGCCATAGCTGAGGCTCAGAAAGCCTCTGGGCGTGGCGAGGTGCCGGTGGGCTGCGTACTGGTGGCTGCCGCCACCGGGAGCGTCATTACCACCACCGGGAACCGCACGGAGGAACTGGGCGATCCCACCGCCCATGCCGAAATGTTGGCTATCCGCGAGGTAGCGGCCCAACACAAAACACCACGCCTGAAAGGAGTGGACATGTATGTAACGCTGGAGCCCTGCGCTATGTGTGCGGCAACCATCTCCTTTGCCCGCATCCGTCGCCTATATTTTGGCGCCTATGATCCCAAGAGTGGCGGTGTGGAACATGGAGGACAGTTCTTCTCCCAGCCTACCTGCCACCATGCCCCAGAGGTTTATGGTGGTATCGAAGAGACCAAGTGTTCGCACCTGCTCAAGGTCTTCTTCGCCGAAAGGCGCTTAACAACCGGGGTGTCTACTAAGGTCCCGTGACCCACCAGCCGATGTCGCGGCGGCAGAATCCTTCTGTCCATTCTATTGCGTCCACTGCCTTGTAGGCGCGCGCCTTAGCCTCCATCACGTCACCGCCCAGCGCCGTGACGCCTAGTACCCGTCCCCCGCTGGCGAGAATTTTCCCGTTCTTGGATGTGGTCCCGGCATGGAAGATGATGATACTTTCCTGCGTTTCTGCAGCTTCCAGTCCCCCAATTTCCGAGCCTTTCTTGTAGGTTCCAGGATAACCTTTGGACGCCATCACCACGGTGAGCGCTGCGGCTTCTGACCAGCGCAGGTCCAGATGGTCAAGTTGGCCGTCACTGGTAGCCACCATGGCTGTGAGCAAGTCAGATTTTAGCCGGGGAATGAGTGCCTGACATTCGGGATCACCGAAACGTACGTTAAATTCAAGCAATTGCGGCCCGTCGGCGGTAATCATTAGTCCCGCGAACAGCACACCTTGGTAGGGCGCGCCCTCCGCCTTCATGCCTGCTACCGTAGGGACGATAATGGTTTCCATGATGTAAGTTTCCATTTCCGGCGTTACCACCGGGGCCGGGGAATAGGCCCCCATGCCGCCGGTATTAGGTCCGGTATCACCTTCGCCTACCCGCTTGTGGTCTTGAGCCGAGGCCATCGCCAGAGCTCTCTCTCCGTCGCAAAGGGCGAAGAAGCTTACTTCCTCACCCTCCAGGCATTCCTCCACTACAATTTTTTCACCCGCCGTGCCGAAGGCCTTTTCCATCATCATGATGTCTACAGCGGCTTCCGCCTCATCCGGACCGTCGCAGATGATTACTCCCTTGCCGGCGGCTAGTCCGTCAGTCTTTACCACCAGTGCGCCACCCTGATCGCGAATAAAAGCCTTAGCCTTGGTGGCGTCGTTAAAGCGGCTATAAGGAGCAGTGGAGATGTTATGGCGAGCGCAAAAATCCTTCATAAAACCTTTGGAACCTTCCAAGGCGGCAGCCGCCGCGCTGGGGCCAAAACTCTTGATGTTTACCGCGTCCAGCCGGTTCACCAGCCCCGCCACTAACGGCACCTCGGGCCCCACCACCACATAGTCCATGTCTTCCTTGCGGGCTAATGCCACCAGCTCGTCGATATCCTCAGCCCCCACGTCCGCGCACCTTCCAAGTTTTGCCATGCCGGCATTGCCGGGCGCACAGACAAGTTCATCGCAAAGGGGAGAGGTGGCAATAGCCCAGGCCAAGGTGTGCTCGCGGCCACCTGATCCCACCAGCAGGACTTTCATTGGTTGTTCTTTCTCCTGTTGCTAACAGTGTTACGATAACGTTGGATTGTCTTGTAACATACGATGCGCTAATGACGAGAAAAACCGCCCCCATGCCCGATTCCTCTCCGCCCGGTCGCAATCTGCCCGAATACACGGTAAGTGAAATCTCCGCTGCTCTCAAACACACGGTGGAGGAGAATTTTGGCCGGGTGCGGGTGCGCGGTGAAATATCCGGTTTCAAACGCGCCGCTTCTGGCCACCTCTATTTTACCCTGAAGGACGAGAATGCGGTTCTCGATTCCGTTTGCTGGAAGGGCTTGGCGACACGGCTCTCTCTCGATCCAGAGGACGGCATGGAGGTAGTATGTGAGGGGAGGCTCACCACCTATGCTGGGCGCTCCAAATACCAGATCGTAGTCGCAGCGGTGGAGCTTGCTGGTGAGGGTGAGTTACTCAAGCTGCTGGAGGAACGCCGCAAAAAACTGGACGCTGAAGGCCTCTTCGACGAGGCGCACAAGAAGAAACTTCCCTTCCTACCAGAGGTCATTGGCGTTATCACTTCGCCCACGGGCGCGGTCATCCGCGATATACTACACCGCCTTTCTGCCCGTTTTCCACGCCGTGTTCTGCTGTGGCCGGTGACAGTGCAGGGCAAGACTGCAGCAACGGAGGTGGCAGCGGCCATCACCGGATTCAACACTATTGCGCCGGGTGACAAGGCGCCCCGTCCCGATCTTCTCATCGTGGCGCGTGGCGGGGGTAGTCTCGAGGACCTCATGGCCTTCAACGAAGAAGCCCCGGTGCGTGCGGCTGCGGCCTCGGAGATTCCCCTGATCTCGGCAGTGGGGCACGATACCGACATGACCCTCATGGATTTTGCCGCCGACCATCGCGCTCCCACGCCCACAGCGGCAGCCGAGATAGCGGTGCCGGTACGTGCCGACCTCATAGCTGGGGTAATGGACAGCGCCCATCGTCTGGTTTCGGCTATGGGGCGAGGGCTGAAAAACCGCCGTGAAAAGGTTGCGGGGTTGGCGCGCGGCCTGCCGGAACCGCGACACTTGTTGGAGCACACCACCCAGCGCCTCGACGATCGCGCCGAGCGCCTGGCCATGGCCTTGGTGGCGCAGCTTTCCCACGGCCGGGCCGAGATCGACCGTCTTGCCGCAGGGTTGCGAGGGCGGGCTCTGGGCGAATCTCTGCTGCGTCACCGCGAAAGGCTTTCCGGGCTGGGGCGGCGTCTGGGGCTGGGTCTTACCCGCTGTCAGGAATCCTCCACCACCTGCCTGCAACAGGCTGCTCGAGTGCTGGAAAGCTGTTCCTACCGCAACGTTTTGGCGCGCGGCTTTGCTGTGGTGCGCGACGAGACAGGGATGACACTGATCCGCGCCACGGCGGCTGTCCCCGGCCAGGTGGTGGAGATCGAGTTCTACGATTCCCCCCGCGGCGCAGTGATAGACGGGGAAGGGCCGGCATCAAAACAGAAGAAGAGAACGAAGAAAAAGCTACAAAAAAAACCAGGGCTCAAATCCGGCGACGACGATCAGGGAAGTCTGCTTTGAGCCGTAGCGGTTATCTTCTTGGTCTCCTCCTCTTGTTTGTGGCCACCGCAGCACTGGCCGATGAGCTTCCTTTTGATCTGCGGGGCCATGCCGTTCAAGGTGGGCTGCTGCGCGGCCATGCTGCCCCTGGTGTGCGCGTCTGGATCGAGGGTGTGCCGGTAAAGGTGGCTCCTGATGGCGCCTTTCTCATCGGTTTTGCTCGCAAAGCTCCGCCCCGTGTGAAAATTGAGGTGGCGGCTTCCGGCGCACCGCGTGTCACCCACAGCTTTGCCGTTGGCCAGCGTAACTATAAAATCCAGAATATTGACGGCCTGCCAGATTCCCAGGTTAACCCTGGCGACGCGGCGCTGAAGCGCATCTCCCGCGACAGCGCTACGATTCGAGCAGCGCGCCTGCGCGCCAGCGACACACCTCTGTTTTCGGGCGCTTTCCAATGGCCTCTCACGGGGACTCTGACTGGCATCTACGGCAGCCAGAGGATTTTAAACGGTGCACCGCGCTCACCCCATCTTGGCGTGGATATAGCTGCGCCCCACAGCACGCCCATTCGCGCCCCAGCGGACGCCGTTGTAGCGCTGGTTCATGAGGACATGTTCTTCACT
>JASLYJ010000001.1 GCA_030739855.1 Alphaproteobacteria bacterium
TGCGCCCCGGCGCTTACTCTCTCGGTGCCGCTGGTGGCCGAGGCCGGTGCCGCCGCCAACTGGGCCGACGCCCATTAGGGCCATAAAAAGCCTCTTTTCAACCCGCCAGTCTGGGAACGGTAAGGGCGAGGATGCCCAGCGCCAACAGGGCGGCGTAAACCGGCGTGATGGTAAGAATCAGGGTATGGCCCACGTGATGGGTCTCCTTTCAGTCTGTGGAAACATAAAGCCTAGAAATGGAAAGCCGGTAGACCAAAAGCAAGTAGATAAGAGAACAAAAGCCCCGGCTCCAACCGGGCTGGGGCTTTTGTTCTCTTGTCCCGAAAAGGAAGGGCGGGTTACGCCGCGTCGTTGAGTTTCCACACGTCGGGCGCGCCTTCGAGCCGCTCGGCCAGTTTCTGGCGCTCAGCCTCCAGCTCAGGCGGCAGTTTATCATTGAACTGTCCGAAATGACCCTTCAGTTCCTCGGCTTCCTCCAAGCCATTGGTCTTGGCGATGTCCATGATGGAATAGAAGGTATCAGTATCGAAATCGAGGCCTTCCCAGACCAGGTCTTCACGCTTGGGCATCATGCCGAAGGGGCTTTTCACCGCTTCGGCCTTGCCCTTGACCCGGTCCACGATCCATTTCAGCACCCGCATGTTTTCGCCGAATCCGGGCCACATAAACTTTCCATTTTCGTCCTTACGGAACCAGTTGACGCGAAAGATGCCCGGCGGGTTGCTGATCTTGGCGCCCATGTCGATCCAGTGGCGCCAGTAATCGGCCATGTTGTAGCCACAGAAGGGCAGCATGGCCATGGGATCGCGGCGGATTGCGGCCTGGCCGATGGCCGCGGCAGTGGCCTCTGAACCCATGGTAGCGGCCAGAAACACGCCGTGATTCCAGTCGTTGGACTGGAACACCAGAGGGAAGGTTTTCGACAGCCTGCCGCCGAAGACAAAGGCCGATATAGGCACGCCGGCGGGGTCTTCCCAGGCTGGGTCGAGGCAGGGGCACTCGCTAGCTGGAGCGGTGAAACGGGCGTTGGGATGGGCCGCCGGCGTTTCCGAATCTGGCGTCCAGTCATTGCCCTTCCAATCGATGGCGTGGGCCGGCGGATCGCCGTCCATGCCTTCCCACCACACATCATTGTCATCGGTCAACGCCACGTTGGTGAAGATACAGTTCTTGGCCAGCATCCTCATGGCCGAGGGGTTAGAATCCGTGGAGGTGCCCGGCGCTACGCCGAAATAGCCAGCCTCGGGGTTGATAGCGCGCAACACACCGTTTTTATCGGGTTTGATCCAGGCGATGTCGTCGCCCACCGTGGTCACCTTCCAGCCGTCGAAACCCTCGGGCGGGATCAGCATGGCGAGATTGGTCTTGCCACAAGCGGATGGGAACGCCGCCGACACATAAGTGCGCTCGCCTTCCGGGCTTTCCAGGCCGAGAATCAGCATATGTTCGGCGAGCCAGCCCTCATCGCGGGCCATGGTGGAGGCAATGCGCAGGGCGAAGCATTTCTTACCTAACAGGGCGTTGCCACCATAGCCCGAACCGTAGGACCAGATGGTCCGGTCCTCGGGGAAGTGGACGATATATTTCTCTTCGTTACAGGGCCAGGCCACGTCTTCTTCGCCCTCGGCCAGCGGCGCGCCGATGGAATGGAGGCAGGGCACGAAGTCGCCGCCATCACCGAGAACGTCGAGAACCTTACCGCCCATGCGGGTCATGATGCGCATATTAACCGCGGCATAGGCCGAATCGGTGATCTGGATTCCGATATGGGCAATAGGCGAACCCAGCGGCCCCATGGAAAAGGGCACCACATACATGGTGCGGCCAGCCATACAGCCATTGAACAGACCCTTCAGCGTAGCCTTTATCTCGTCGGGATCGGCCCAGTTGTTGGTGGGGCCAGCGTCTTCCTCTTTCTTCGAACAGATATAGGTGCGGTCTTCCACACGGGCCACGTCGGAGGGGTGGGAGCGGGCGAGGTAGGAGTTGGGGCGTTTCTCGGGGTTGAGACGGATCAGGGTTCCGGCCTCCACCATTTCATTGCACAGGTGATCGTATTCTTCCTGGCTGCCGTCACACCAATGAATGTCGGCGGGCTTGCACATAGCGGCGATTTCACTCACCCAGGCAAGAAGTTTGGCGTTCTGCGTTGGCTGCTCCACTTTTATATGCTCCTTCCTTGTCCATCATCCGCGGCGGGACTGTATCCCGGGCAGTGCAAAGTAGTCTTTCCGGCGCCACAGAGATTCTTCCGTGGGGCTATTACGTAGTCATGAATTGGACCGGCGGCAAGATACTAATGAGGGGCTAGACAGGCAAGAATTATTCTAAAATTTTCCCTGAATCCTGCAGTTAGAAGTCTTCAGCGCAGCAATTAGACTGTTTTCCAGGCCTGCCTTATCTTCGCCTCAAATAAAGTCCAAGAATGGCCCCGTACAAACCAAAACCCGGGTACAGTTCGATGCACACGAGGTCAATATCCCCCGTTTTTCTTCTGTTTGCGACCATTTTCAACTTTTCCTTTCTTGTCACTGGTGCGCCAGCACAGGCGAGTGAGAAAACTTACAGGGTTGGCCATATCGTGATCAGCCAAGCCTGGGCAAAAGAAACACCCCGTGCAGCCAGGACTGGAGCCGCATATTTTACCATAGCTAATGACGGTCCCAAGGCCGATTACCTGGTTTCCATCACCTCTCCCATCGCTCAGAAAGTGTCCCTGCATGCTCATCGTATGATAGGGAACACGATGGGAATGGCCCCGGTTCTGGGAATTACTGTTCCCGCCGGCCAGACTGTCACCCTTAAACAGGGGGGACGTCATGTGATGCTGATCGGGCTGACCAAACCCATAAAGGATGGCGATAAGATTTCCTTGGTCCTGTCGTTCAAACATTCCGGCAGCATTAAAATCATTGCCGTGGCGGGACTGCCCCCTGGCACCCGCAACGAAGGGCACGGCGCAAAACCCCGCTGACAGCCTGGCCAAGAGGGACTGGTTTGGCCTGCCCAGCCAAGGCCAGCTGCATTCTTTAAAAAATTTGAAAAGCCAGAGAGAAGCGAGTTTAGTCGCCGGTGACTATACGATTCACAAGCTGTTGTACGGTAGGAATGAAATTGTTAGAATAGAAGGGATCCTGAGCGAAGCGATAGGCGTTGTGGCCAGAGAACATCAGCTCGCTATCCACGCTTTCCCCATGAGCGATCGCCTGCAACGTCTTCTGGATACAGAAAGAACGGGGATC
Source organism: Alphaproteobacteria bacterium (assembly GCA_030739855.1). Taxonomy (GTDB): domain Bacteria; phylum Pseudomonadota; class Alphaproteobacteria; order UBA11136; family UBA11136; genus UBA11136. The sequence goes on from JASLYJ010000001.1 coordinate 3,243, forward strand.
GGCCTTCTTTCCGGTAGTGCCAGCCTCGTTCTGGGCCCAGTTACTGAAACGACAAGCAGAGAGACAGCCCATGCAGGTAGCCTGGTCGGTACGGATTTCCTTGGCTTTGTCTAAAGTTACGAAAACGAGGGTAGAATCAGGCGTGCGTATAGCTTCCAAAAAACCCTGTGCCTTCCATTTCTCGGCCAGGTCCCGATCGCTTGCCGTTAAATAGACTACGCGATTGCGCACCCCGATTTCACAAGGGGTGTCGTGTTCCCCCACATTTTCTAGGGAGTAGGCTATCTGTCGATGGGAACGCTCCTCCAGTTCACGCAGAAAATTGTTGCGCACGGCAGAAGCATAAAAACCCGTAGGGCTGAACTGATGAAGAGCAACGTCGCCTTTCTCGAGAGTGAGGAGCCTCTGTTTCCAGTCCTCCGGGATGGGGCTTTCTTTGGTCAGTAACGCCCGTGTGCCGAGCTGGAAGGCAATGGGGCCAAGCTCGGGATTGTCGATCCATTGCTCCCATTCACGCAGGAACCACACACCCCCGGCCATGATGATGGGGGTTTGCTCAAGACCGCATTCGTTCATCATGCCGCGCAGCTCCTTCACCCGAGGGTAGGGGGGTTCGGGGGTTTGTGGGTCTTCGTTATTGGACAAGCCGTTATGGCCACCGGCGAGCCAGGGATCTTCGTAGACCACGGCGCCAAGCCATTCCTGGCATTTGTGATAGGCCCGTTTCCACAGCGCCCGGAAGGCGCGGGCCGAGGAAACGATGGGATAGTAATGAACGCCGAAACGGGCGCTGATTTCGGAAAGCTTGTACGGCATGCCAGCGCCGCAGGTGACACCGTGGATCAGCCCCTTGGCGCTTTCGAGAACGCGGGTGAGGATTTCCTCGGCCGCACCCATTTCCCACAGAATATTCATGTGGATACGGCCTTCGCTTCCCGCGGTTTCATGGGCCATGCGGGCCTGGTAGAGGGCGCCCTTGATGGCGTAATCTACCAATTCCCTCTGTCGCTCCCGCCGGGTTACGGCATGATAGATCTGACGGATCAGGTTGCTTTCTTCGTCATAGCTGTCGGCGTTGACGGCGGAGAAGGTGCCGATCCCGCCTGTCGCCGCCCAAGCCCCGGAACATTCACCTGTAGTTATGGAGATGCCTTTCCCTCCCTCAATAAGGGGCAGAACCTCGCGGCCGGAAAGCATCAGTGGTTTAAGGGAAATCACGCGGCCTCATCCTTCATCTGCCAAATTCGCCCCACAGCACCTCACAGCGCGGAGGCTCCCGCTTTGTCTCCCGGTTGGAGAGTGGAAAAGAGATCTTGTAGTGCTGCCAGTTCGGCGCATCCATTGATATGTGCACAAAAGAGATAAAGACCAGCCTGAAACCAAAGTGCAAGCCTTTTCCCGGATCCCTTTAGCTAACGGCCTTCCTAGCCGGAGATTTCCTCACCGGTTTCCTGGTTTACAGTCTTCATACTGAGTCTGACCTTGCCGCGATCATCCATACCCAGCACCTTGACCTTCACCTCGTCGCCCTCGTTTACTACGTCGGTCACCTTGTCCACCCGCTCGGGCCTGAGCTCGCTGATATGGACAAGCCCATCGCGGGGACCGAGAAAATTCACGAAGGCGCCAAAATCTAGCACTTTCACCACCTTTCCGGTGTAAATCACTCCCACTTCCGGTTCGGCGGTAATGGCCTTGATCATGTCTAGGGCCTTGTCGATAGAAGCGGCATCCACGGCAGCTACCTTGATGGTGCCGTCGTCCTCAATATCTACCTTAGCACCGGAGATCTCACAGATTTCCCGAATCACTTTGCCGCCGGTACCGATCACTTCGCGGATTTTCTCCTTAGCAATGGTCATGGTAACGATACGCGGTGCATGGTCGCTCACATCACCCCTGGCGGAAGTAATCGCTCCGTCCATCTCGCCGAGGATATGGAGCCGGCCCCCATTGGCTTGGGCCAGTGCTTGTTCCATAATTTCCTTGGTAATACTGGTGATTTTGATGTCCATCTGTAGCGAAGTAATACCCCGTTCGGTACCCGCCACCTTGAAGTCCATGTCGCCTAGATAATCCTCGTCACCAAGAATATCCGACAGCACGGCGTAGTCGTTGCCTTCCTTGATTAGGCCCATGGCGATACCAGCCACCGGATGTGACAACGGAACACCGGCATCCATCAGAGACAGCGAGCTACCGCAGACTGTGGCCATGGAGCTCGAGCCGTTGGATTCGGTGATTTCGGAAACCACGCGGATGGTATAGGGGAATGCTTCGCCGTCTGGCATAAGGGGCCGCAGCGCGCGCCACGCCAGCTTTCCATGGCCCACCTCACGGCGGCCGGTAAAACCGAAGCGCCCCGCCTCACCTACGGAATAGGGCGGAAAATTATAGTGAAGCATGAAGGTGGAACGGAATTCTCCTTCCAGCGCATCGATAATCTGTTCATCACGGCCGGTGCCTAGCGTGGTTACAACCAGCGCTTGGGTTTCGCCGCGCGTAAACAAGGCGCTGCCATGGGCGCGGGGCAGAACACCCACCTCACAGGAGATGGGACGCACGGTGTTGGTATCGCGGCCGTCAATGCGCTGCCCAGTTTTCAGGATGTTGCCGCGGACAATGTCCTTTTCCAGCCCCTTGAAGAGATCGGGAAACATTCCTGTATCACAACCTTCTTCCTCCAGGGCCAAAACCGTCGCCGACCTGACCGAGGCGATTTTCTCTTGGCGCAACTGTTTGACGGTTTCTCCGTAAGCCTCCCGCAGGCCCGATTCAGCTATAGCAACAATGCGTTCCTTCAGCGCGTCAAGGCCATCCACCGGAGGCGGAAGCTCCCGGGGCTCCCTAGCGCAGGCTTCGGCCATAGAAACGATCATGTCAATCACAGGCTGCATCTGTTCGTGGCCGAAGGTGACGGCGCCCAGCATAATGTCCTCGGACAGTTCCCGAGCCTGGGATTCCACCATCAGAACACCCTCTTTGGTACCGGCAACCACGAGATCAAGCTGGCTTTCAACAATATCGTCAACTGAGGGGTTAAGTAGATAATCGCCATCCCTGTATCCAACACGGGCGCCGCCGATTGGGCCCATGAAGGGCAGCCCGGAAAGGCAGAGTGCGGTAGAGGTACCGATCATAGCGACGATATCGGGATCATTTTCTATATCGTGGCTGAGAACCGTGCAGATAACTTGGGTCTCACAGCGGTAATCGGGATGAAACAAAGGCCGGATGGGCCTGTCTATAAGGCGCGAAGTCAGCGTTTCCTTTTCACCTGGACGACCCTCCCGCTTGAAAAATCCACCTGGGATCTTACCCGCCGCATAGGTCTTTTCCACGTAGTGAACGGCAAGGGGGAAAAAATCGAGGCCTTCGCGAGGAGTGCTTTCACCCACCACTGTACAGAGGACAGAGGTTTCACCATAGGTGGCCAACACAGCGCCATCTGCCTGCCTGGCGATACGGCCAGTTTCGAGGGTCAGCTTGCGGCCACCCCAATCCATTTCTTTTGTTGTCACGTCAAACATATTTCTTTTCCTTCTACCTACAGTTTTTCCATTTCCAATCAATCAACATTCCTAAACCATATCCGGTTTCGGGATTTTCATTGCTGCTTCTCTTGATTTCGACTCCATTCATGCAGCCATCGCCGGATGGCCGGGACAAACCCGTGGAACACGTGTTCCCAAGGGCCGTCCCATACATTCACGATCACGCCTAGCGCCGCAAATCTAGTCGTTTGATCAGAGTCAGGTAACGCTCCTGATTTTCACGTTTGAGATAGTCCAGAAGCCTACGGCGCTTGCCGACCATAATCAGCAATCCCCGCCGCGAGTGGTGATCCTTTTTGTGATGAGACAGATGCTCGGTGAGATTCTTAATCCTCTCGGAGAGGATGGACACTTGGATTTCCGGAGAACCGGTATCCCCTTTTCCCGTGGCAAACTCATTGATGAGTTCCTGTTTGCGCTCGGTAGTAATCGACATCGGTCTATTTCCTTGTCATTCGCGCTAAAAGTTGAAAACCCGGAAAGGATGCACCCGCCCCTCCTCACATCGGACCAGAGCCACCAGCTTGTCGCCACACACAGCACACGCCTCCGTGTGGCCCCCTCTAAGCTTCTCGAGCAAATCCGGGGAAAGGTCCTCTATGAGAACCAACGGGCTTTCTGGGCCGTATGACGCAGGCCGGACCTTGACTTTGAACAAGGGCACGGCCTGACCATTCTTGAGGCATCGCGCCTGATCTTCGGTCAAGGCCAGTGCCGGGATGTCGTCCAGCACGGTTGAAACCGGAAGCACATGCCCCAAAAACGCGCCAATATGCCCTAGGCTTTCCGGGGAATCCAGTGAAATCGCATCCTTTTCACAAAAGGGACCGACTCGGGTCCTGCGCAAGGCTGAAACGTGACCCAACGCACCTAATTGCCGCGCCAAATCCCGCGCTAGACTACGTATGTAGGTGCCTCTTCCACAAGACACTCTGAATGTTGCATGATCGCAATCTGGGATCTCCAGAAGCTCAAAATTTTCCACATGAATGAGGCGTGGAGACAGGTTCATCTTCTTGCCTTTTCGCGCCAAATCATAGGCGCGGCGGCCGTCTACCTTGACCGCAGAAAAGGCTGGCGGGATTTGTTCTATGTCGCCAATAAAATCCTTAAGTGCTTTTTTAATATTATTTTTTTCAGGACGGACGGAACTCGTTTGAGTAACCCTACCTTCGGTGTCATCGCTGTCACGAGCCTCTCCCCAAACGATGGTGAAACTATATTCTTTCAATCCATCCATCACATAAGAAACAGTTTTGGTAGCTTCGCCCAAGGCGATGGGAAGAATGCCCGTGGCTAGGGGATCGAGAGTTCCGACATGGCCTGCCTTGGCAGCGCCTGTGAGCCCCTTGACTTGGCTCACCACCCGGCTCGATGTCACGCCTTGGGCCTTATCCACCACAAGCCAGCCGTGGATGGGCTTTCCTTTGTTTTTAGGCATTTTCGCTTTCTGCTCTCCCCGGTTTGTGCCGCAACAAATCATCAAGATGATCGGCGTTATCGAAGGTAGTATCAAACTTGAAGACGAGCCTCGGCACGTAGCGCAGGCGCAGATCATGGGCGAGTTGGCGGCGGAAATATGGCACCGCCCGGCCCAGCGCGGCAATCAGCGTCTCCGTGCCGCCACCACCAAGCCGGGTAACAAAAACCGTGGCATTACGAAGATCGGGGCTGAGGCGAACCTCCGTCACGGTTACGCAGGCGTCCCGTAGATCGGGATCATGCATGTCGCTATGCTTGAATATGTCGGCCAGGGCGTGGCGGATTTCCTCACCCACGCGAAGCTGGCGTGAACTAGGTTCCCGGCTGTATTTTCGGATCATGGACGTTTTACCTTCCGGCGGGTCGGTCTGAGGCCTTGAACGGTCCATAAGACGCCACACAAACAAGGCAACGTGGTCACAAAAGCCTCTTGGGGGATCCGATCAAATGGTGCGCGCCACCTCTTCGGTCTCGAAACATTCAATTACGTCACCCGCCTGGATATCCTGGTAGTTGGCCAAAGTTAAGCCGCACTCGTTGCCTTCTTTAATTTCATTAATTTCGTCCTTGAAGTGCTTGAGGCTGGACAGATCGCCTTCGTGAACAACTACGCTGTCGCGCAGAAGGCGCACTTTCGCCCCGCGCTTGGCCACGCCCTCGATCACCATACAGCCTGCCACCTTGCCCACCTTGCTGATGGAAAAGACTTCGCGGATTTCGATATTGCCGAGAAAGTTTTCCTGTACGGTGGGTGGTAACATGCCACTCATCATCGCCTTAATGTCATCGATTACATTGTAAATGATCGAATAATAGCGGATTTCCACATGGTCGCGCTTGGCAAGATTACGGGCCTGTGGATTGGCGCGGACGTTAAACCCGATGATCGGAGCATTGGACGCCTTTGCGAGAGTCACGTCTGATTCGTTGATCCCGGCTACGCCAGAATGAAGCACGTGGACCCTAATTTCATCGGTAGCCAGTTTATGGAGGTTGGTGGCGATAGCCTCTACCGAACCTTGGACATCACCCTTGACGATGACGGGCAGTTCTTTACCCTCGCCTTCGACGCGTTCAACCAGCATCTCTTCTATGGAGCCGCGTTCATCACCAGCGCCAGCAATGAGGCGGTTCTGACGGGTTCGGTATTCAACTACCTCACGGGCACGGGCCTCGTTTTCCACAACTACGAAGTGATCTCCGGCCAACGGCGCCCCGGAAAGGCCCAATACTTCCACCGGCGTTGCTGGGCCTGCTTCCTTTGTATGCTTACCCTTGTCATCTGCCAGCGTCCGCACCTTGCCCCATTCCGCCCCGGCAACGAAAATGTCGCCCACGTGGAGCGTGCCGCGCGCCACCAGAACCGTGGCAACCGGTCCCTGGCCCCTTTCCACCCGTGCCTCGACGACAGTGCCTTCGGCGGGGCGGTCCGGGTTGGCCTTAAGTTCGAGAATCTCCGCCTGTAACAAGATGGCTTCCTCAAGCTTGTCAAGATTAGTCTTTTTCTTGGCCGAGACCTCTACGGCAAGAACCTCACCGCTCATCTCCTCCACCACGATGCCATGCTGGAGAAGTTCAGTACGCACGCGGTCAGGGTCGGCTCCGGGGGCGTCGATCTTGTTGATGGCAATAATGATGGGGACCTCGGCCGCATTAGCGTGATTTATGGCCTCCAGGGTCTGGTCCATGATGCCATCATCGGCAGCCACCACTAGAATGACAATGTCGGTAACATGGGCCCCTCGGGCACGCATGTCAGTAAAGGCCTCGTGGCCCGGTGTGTCGAGGAAAGTGATTTGTCCTCCAGATTTCGGCGCCACCTGATAGGCACCGATATGCTGGGTGATGCCGCCGGTTTCACCGGCGACCACATCGGTCTGCCGCAGAGCGTCCAGAAGCGACGTCTTACCGTGATCTACATGTCCCATCACCGTAACCACCGGCGGACGCGGCTTCAGACTTTCCTTCGCGTCTTCTTCGCCTCTAATGTTGATTTCCACATCGGCGTCGCTGACACGCCTGACCTTGTGCCCGAACTCGGCTACCACAAGTTCCGCCGTATCACTGTCAATGGATTCGTTGATGGTGGCCATGACATCCATCTTCATTAAGATCTTGATGACGTCGTTGGCGCGTTCGGCCATACGGTTGGCCAGATCGGTAATAATAATATGATCCGGCACCACCACCTCGCGAACGAATTTTTGCGTGGGTTCAGAACCAGTGCTCTTGGCACGCTGTTTTTCCTTTTCTTTCTCGCGTGCACGTCGCACTGCCGCCAAGGAGCGTGCCCGCTGTCCGCTGCCGTCCTCCAGAGCCTGGCTGATGGTGAGCTTACCTTCGCGGCGGCGCATCTGCTGCGGACGGCGTTCCATCTTACGGGGGGCCTCCTGGCCCCGCCTAGCGCGGCCATGGGATTTATCCTTGTGTTTGCTTGTTTGTTCGGGCGCAGGTTCGGACTCCGCGACCACTTCCCGAGACATCTCAAGGGCCTCTGGGGGCGCCTCTCCCCCGGATGGAACTTCAGTCGCCGTTTCGTTTTCCGGAAAGGGCGTCGGCTCATCTCCTATCCTGGGTGCAAAAACTTCCTCGGCCTTTTTGGCCGCAGCTGCTTGTCGAGCATCTTGAAGCACGCTGGAACGAGTAGCCTCTTCCTCTTTGGTAAGGGCTCCCAATCCAGTGGCCCCCCGAAGGCGGCCACTGGTGGTGGTGGCGGGCTCCTGGGAGGCTTCCTGCTCCTGCCGGATTTCAGCCATTTTACCGCTCTTATCCCGGGTATAAAGGCGCTTGCGTTTGACCTCGACAGTCACCGCGCGCGACCGGCCGTGGGAGAAGCTTTGCCTCACCTGACCCGTCTCCACCGTCTTTTTCATCTCCAGGGTTCCCGGATGTGAAAGACGTAAAGACTTGCTTTTCTTGCTATCACTGTCCTCAGTCATATTGCCGTTTTCGATGATCCCCTATTTCTGACCATGTTCTGCGGAACTTTTTTCAGCGCCCGCTCCTTCTTCACTGGATTCATCCTGATTCCCAGATTCATCCCGAGGCTCGTCATCAAACCAATGGGCGCGAGCGGCCATGATGGTCTCGTTGGCTTGGTCCTCGTTGAGTTTGATGACTCCGAGAATCTCGCGCAGTTCGTCACTAGCGAGATCAGCAAGATTGTCAAGGGATTTAATCCCGCTCTCTCCCAGTGTCACCAGATGTTCGAGAGTTATATGGGGCATTTCCAACAATTCATCGGAGACGCCGAGCTTGTCACGCTTTTTGTTCAGTTCCTCATCTCTTTCGTTCAGATAATCGCGAGCACGTCCGCGTAACTCTTCGGACATGGATTCATCAAAGCCCTCAATCCCAGCCAAATTTTCTTCTGGCACAAAGGCTACCTCTTCCACCGTTGAGAACCCTTCCGTCACTAGTAAATGGGCGATCACCTCATCTATATTCAGTGCCTCTATAAACATCTGTGAAAGGGTATGGAATTCCTCCTGGCGGCGCTCGGATTCTTCTTCCTCAGTAAGGATATCGATATCCCAGCTGGTAAGAATGGAGGCAAGCCGCACGTTCTGGCCGCGTCGTCCGATGGCGAGGCTAAGTTGATCATCGGGGATCACCATTGCAATGCGATGGGTTGCTTCGTCGATAACCACCTTGATTACCTCAGCCGGCGCTAGAGCGTTAACCACAAATGTCGCTGTGTCGGGAGACCAAGGAATAATGTCGATCTTTTCGCCCTGCAATTCACTAACCACAGCTTGGACACGGCTGCCGCGCATACCCACACAGGCGCCCACAGGATCTATTCCAGAATCATTAGAAAGGACGGCGATCTTGGCCCGGCTTCCGGGGTCGCGAGCCACTGATTTTATCTCGATGATTCCATCATAGATTTCCGGTACTTCTTGCGCGAACAGTTTAGCCATAAACTGGGGATGGGCACGTGAAAGAAAAATCTGCGGGCCCCGCGTCTCCTCGCATACATCGTAGATATAAGCGCGCACACGGTCGGTCCTGCGGAAGGTTTCCCGGCTCAGAAGTTCCTCGCGACGGATAATGGCCTCACCACGGCCAAGATCGACAACCACGTTGCCAAATTCCACCCGTTTCACTACACCGTTGACAATCTCACCAACCCGATCCTTGTATTCTTTATACTGGCGCGCGCGCTCGGCTTCCCGAACTCTTTGTACGATCACCTGTTTGGCAGTCTGGGCAGCAATGCGACCAAAATCTATGGGTGGAAGAGAATCTGACAAGAAATCACCAACCTTAGCGTCGGCCTTAGTCTCTTTCGCCGCCTCAAGAGTCATCTGGGTGGCTTCGTTTTCCACCTCGTCCACCACCTCCCGCCGACGCTCAAGATGGATCTCTCCAGTGTCGCGGTTCACATCGGCGTGGATATCGAATTCGTGTCCGTATTTCGAACGGCCAGCCTTCGCGATCGCCATTTCCATAGCCTCTAGAACCTCCTCACGTTCGATGCCCTTTTCACGAGCCACTGCGTCGGCGACCTGGATGAGATCGGCTAGTTCGGATGCGGGTGCCGTTGCTTCCATATTTTCCGCCATTTTTTAGTTCTCTACTGCTTCCCTGGTACGGCTAGTAATTCGTCTTTCATCACAAGTTTAGCGCTGCGGATACCCGGAAAGGGAACCTGCCATTCTCCATCATCCAGCACAATCCGCACTTTGTCACCGGCGAGACCCAGGAGACATCCCCGGAAATGCCGTCTTCCATTAAGCAGCTCATGGGTTTCGATTTTTATCTCGAACCCGGCAAACCGTTCGAAATCTCCTAGCCGCACAAGGGGACGATCCAGCCCTGGCGAGGATACTTCAAGGTTATACGACCTCCTGATGGGATCCTCCACATCAAGTACGGTGGAGACATTGCGGCTGATAGCGACGCAATCATCTACCGTCATGGCCTCTCCATCCTGGCGCTCGGCCATCACCTGCAGTACTTCTCCGTCGCCGCTTCCTTGTATCAAGGCGCGAACCAGTCTGTAGCCCATGGCTTCCACCGTCGGCGTGATTAGGCGTTCAATACGGCCCACAAGAATATCGGCGTCTTTCTGTCCCATGGAACACGTCAAAAATAACATGGCCAAAAATAAAAGAGTGGGCCATCGGCCCACTGCAAAAGCCCGATTGGGCTTAACAGAATTTCCTCGGAATGTAGCCTATTTTGCCACGTCTGCAAGTATTTTCGAGATAAGTACTCTTGCTTTAATATCAACACCCCTTTGTTTTTACGTAGCGGTCAAGCGGGGCAGGCGACGGAACCTCAAATAAATGCACCGCCGCCCAGCTCGAAGGGCCTTGGTCTCATAGCGGGTCCCGGGCCAATCCGGCGTCCGTTGCCACCAGTGGGAGCAGCCTTGCGCCAACCATTGAAAGGCCTCGTGGCGACACAACCGTTCGAGCATCCAACGAATATAGTCGTGATCGTCTGAAGCCAGCCGCAGCTCCGCATCATCTTTCATGGCCCGGGCAATGGCATCGATGGTGCGGGAAGAAACCAAACGTCTTTTGGCATGCCGTTTCTTCGGCCAGGGATCGGGGAACAGAATGAAGACCCGGCCCAGAGATGCCTCAGCCAGACAATCAAGAAGGATCCGCCCGTCATCTGGGAAAATACGGATATTGGCTAGGCCCTCATGTTGGATTTTTGCCAACAGACTCGCCACCCCATTGATGAAGGGTTCGCAGCCAAGAAACCCTGTTTTCTGGTATCTCCCTGCCTGAGCCACCAAATGCTCGCCACTGCCGAAACCAATTTCCAGCCATGTTTCGGCGGGAGAATCAGGAAACAATGTAGCGGGATCAAGCGCCCCTTGGTCAGGAAGGACGATGGAGAATCGCGGCAGGAGGGTGTCGATCAATTCCCGACGGCCGGGACGCAGAGGACGTCCACGCCTGCGACCGTAGAGAATGCGCGCCTGTTCCAGGGGAACATCACAATGATGGTGACCATTACGGGCCATAGACTGAGGTGCCCCCCCACGTGGTTAAAGTGCTGAAGGCTCTAGCGCGTGGATTTTAACCAAAGGCGGAAGATAGTTCATCCACAAGATCTGTGCGTTCCCACGAAAAGCCACCGTCTTCTTCCGGTTGGCGCCCGAAATGGCCGTAAGCGGCGGTACGGGTATAAATGGGTTGGGACAGGCCGAGATGCTCGCGGATACCACGTGGGGAAAGGTCCACCATCTCCTGAAGGATGTCGGACAGTCTGACCTCATCCATCCTGCCGGTGCCGTGGGTCTCCACATCAACTGAGATCGGGCGCGAGACACCGATAGCGTACGCGAGTTGGATGGTGCAGCGCTCCGCCAGTTCTGCAGCAACCACGTTCTTGGCCAGATAGCGTGCAACATAGGCCGCCGAACGGTCTACCTTCGTCGGGTCCTTGCCCGAAAAAGCACCACCACCATGGGGTGCGGCGCCCCCATAGGTGTCAACGATGATCTTGCGGCCGGTAAGTCCCGAATCCCCGACAGGACCGCCAATAACGAACCGCCCCGTGGGATTAACGAAGAAATTCTCCTCGCCACACATCCATCCCTCCGGCAGGACATTGACAACATAGGGACGAACGATCTCGCGTACCTGGTCCTGGTCGAGTTCATCAGCATGCTGGGTGGAAACTACCACGGCGGTGGTCCGGACTGGTTTGTTGTCTTCGTATTGCAGGCTAACCTGACTTTTGGAATCGGGGCCGATGTCGGGGATCGCGCCAGAATGGCGGGCCTCAGCCAGTGATTGCAGAATTTGATGAGAGTAATGGATGGGAGCGGGCATTAGAACGTCAGTCTCGCGACAAGCATAGCCGAACATCATGCCTTGGTCGCCGGCGCCTTCGTCCTTGTTGCCGGCGGCATCAACGCCCACAGCAATATCGACGGACTGAGTATGGATATGATTTTCGACCTTCACGGTTTCCCAGTGGAAACCCTCCTGCTCGTATCCAATTTCCTTAATCGCGGCACGCGCTGCTTTCTCGATAAGCTCCCGGGTTACAGTATTGGGACCACGCACTTCGCCGGTAAGAACCAAAAGGTCAGTGGTAACCAGTGTTTCGCAGGCCACCCTGGAAAGTGGATCGGCTCCTAGATAAACGTCGAGAACTGTGTCGGAGACACGGTCGCAAATCTTGTCAGGATGCCCTTCGGATACTGATTCGCTTGTAAAGACGTATTCGGAATGGGTCAAATTCATCCCCCTTACTATCCTATCAATCTAGCGGAAATTGCCGTTCTGGTTTTTCTGGCACGCTCTTTTTGCAGCCTTTTCAAACACCGTCAAGGTGTTTCGGATAATAGGTTTCAAGGAAACCCTCATCCCTTGTTCCGGTCTCGCAATACCCTGTCTCTTTTCCCCCTGTACCAAACTGCCACCGCCCCCAGGAATAGCATAGCCAGCAGGATGAAATCACCGAACCGGCCGTAGACTGTGCTCCCCGACAGCGCTTGAGGCAGGGGACTGTCGATGATCCCCTCGCTACCGAGACCAAGAGAAGCCACAACCCGACCATAGGAGTCGATAACAGCGGAAATCCCCGTATTTGCCGCTCTTACCAGGGGCAGGCCTTCTTCCACAGCGCGTAGCTGGGCACTGGCGAAATGCTGGTAGGGCCCTGAAGACAGGCCAAACCATCCGTCATTGGTGACATTGAGAATCCATTGTGGCGGGTCCTTGGCGTCGATCACGTTGCCAGGAAAAATTACCTCGTAACAAATCAAAGGGCTAAAAGGAGGTAAGCCCGGGAGACGCATGGTCCGCGGTCCCGGACCGGCAGAAAAATCGATTCCGCCGGAGGTAATTTTGTTTAGGGGCAAAACTGAGCGCAAAGGTACGTATTCACCAAAGGGCACAAGATGAAATTTATCGTAGGTTCCCGAAACCACCCCTTGGCTATCCACGGCGGCAATGGAATTCCAAACCTGCTGGGGATAAACATCGGGGGGCGTGGCGCGCGGCATCCCAGTAATGACCAAGCCTCCTGGCGGCGTCACAGCAGCAATGCGGAATCGCACCGTGGTGTTAAAATCGAGAAAAAAGGGCGCGGCGGTTTCCGGCCAAATTACATAAGTTGTAGCCGCCGGTGCGGATGCGACGAATGGATCTTTGACCTGGCTAGATGTCAAAGAGAGGTGTTTCCTCAAATGCGCCTCACGCAGATCTGGCAGCCATTTGTGATTCTGAATGATATTAGGTTGTACCAACCGCAATGAAACATCCGGTACCGTGGGGGTCTCCGCCCCTGCCAGGCGGATAGCGCCGCCTGCCCAAACAACCTCAAGCGCAGCAGCAGCAATGAGAACCGGGGCCAAGTGCAGCCAGTCGATTTTTACTTCCCCAGACTCACTCTTGTCGGCGAGAAGGGCCGGGCTGGATGCACACATAACAGTGAGGAGACTCAGCCCCCAGACCCCGGTCAAGGCTGCCAGCTGGATCATAGTGTCCGATATGGTCCATACCGTCCCAATAAGGTTCCAGGGGAGGCCGCTAAAGATATGGCCGCGCAGCCATTCCGCAGCGGTCCACGCCAGCGCCAGCACAACCACTCGCCCTGGTCCTTTGACCCGGCTCTGAAATACTCCCCAGGCGGCAAAACCTGGGAAGACGGCTAAGATCGCACTTAGGCCCACCACCGCGAAGGGTATCATCCAGCCATAACGTTCAGGATCGGTGAGCAACGCCAGGGCAATCCAATAGATCCCTGTCACGAAATGACCCAGCCCGAACCACCAGCCCAAGGAAAATGCCGTGCGCGACCGCTCTACACCGTCCAGCAGCCACACCAGACCAGGAAAGGAAACGAGGAGCGCCGGGAGCAGGTAGACCGGCGGCAGGGCCAAAGTAGCGAACGCCCCCAGCCCGGCGGCAAACCACTGTCGGCGCCATCCGCGCAAGACGGACAGCCGGCCAGCACAACGATGGAGGGCCCCCATCATAGCTAAAACCATGCGTTCATTTAGTCCCGATGGAACCATTGGTAGCGGTGGCACCCGGCGCAAGACCGGAAACGTGTTCCGCGTCACCAGGCTGAGCTAACACTCCGGCTACGCGGATTCTCAGAAACCTGATGCGCCGCGGATCAGCATCTAGAATTTCGAATTCGTGACCTCTTGAATGACAGATAACCTCGCCGCGCCCTGGCACCCGACCAGCAAGAAAAAAAACGAGGCCGCCCAGAGTATCAATGTCTTCTTCTCGTTCCTCGGCGGTGAGGATGGGGCTGGCCTGCTTCTCGAACTCAGCAATGGAGATGCGTGCATCAGCATCGTAACACCCCGTAGCACGCCGGATTAGGATCGGTGTTTCCCTGGAATCGTGTTCGTCCTCTATTTCACCGACAATTTCCTCCACCAGATCCTCGACAGTGACGATTCCGTCCACGCCGCCATATTCATCCACCACCATGGCCATGTGGATATGGGTCAGCCGCATCTCCAGAAGAAGGTCAAGAACACGCATGGAAGGGGTGGCGAACAGCATTTTGCGAACAATCTTGTTAAGGCTGAACCCATTCCCAGGCTTTCCGCGCCAAGCCAAGACATCTTTAATATGGACCATGCCGCGTACGTCGTCCAAAGTCTCGCGGTAGACGGGCATGCGGGAATGCCCCTCGGCGCTCATGAGATTCACCAGATCATCAAACGAGGCTTCGACCTCCACCGCCACGATATCGGCGCGCGGTACCATCACATCATGAATGGTGACATCATGGAGCTTCAGAATATTACCAAGTAGAACCCTGGCGTCATAATCGATCTTCGTCGGTTCCGACTCCTGTTCGTCGATGATCTCTTCCAGCGTTTCCCTCAGCGGGCTTTCGCCTTCCCTGAGCCTGAACAGAGCGCACAAACGCGACCATACTCGGCCCAATATCATAAGGTCGGAATCCTTCGAGGATCAACTACCCCCATTCGGACGCCGGGGGAAAGTAGCTGGTTCATGAACCTCTGTCCTGGTGCAATAGCGCGGCAGAAGCCGCTCCGTCTCCATAGGGGTTGCCACATCCCAGCTCGGCGAGAATGGAGACCTCTAAGCTTTCCATGCGTTCCGCCTGGGCCGGATTCTTATGGTCAAACCCCAGAAGATGCAGGACACCATGCGCCACCATATGGGCCAGATATTCCTCTGGAGTTTTTCCCTGGTCCTGAGCTTCCCGCATCACGGTCTCAAAAGCGACAGCTACATCACCCAAGGCCATCGGGCCGGTGGGGGGGGCAGACTCGCAGTCGCCGGAAGCGAAGGCAAGAACGTTGGTGGATTTGTCTTGATTGCGGTAGTTACGGTTGAGACTGCGGATAAAAGCATCATCGGTCAACATGAGGGACACTTCCACGTTCCGTCCTTCAAGATCGTACCCAGAGGCGGTCAGCGCGGTCAGCGCCACACGACGGGAGAGGTCGTCCGCATGAGGAATTTCCCGCCCCCACGCGTCGCAGGAAACGGCAACGTCAATCTCGACTGTTCCAGTTTTTTCCACCACCGTCAGGGGGCGTCCTGAACTGGGTGCAGGAAACGCATTCATGGTCGTTTACCCCTCTCCCTTTTCTTGCTTCGCGATGTGGAAGGTCGGTCCGGGGATGGCGAACTCATGTATTGGCGGCCAGCTTCGGTCTTTTCCTCGAAATCGCCATAGGCACGGACAATCCGTGTCACCAGACGATGACGCACTACATCACTGTCATCAAAATGGATGATGGACACGCCTTCCACTCCATCGAGAATTTCCGTGGCGTCACGCAGGCCGGAACGGGTGCCGTGGGGAAGATCCACTTGGCTCAGATCTCCCGTCACCACCATGTTGGCGTTTTCGCCGAGCCTGGTGAGGAACATCTTCATTTGCACGGAGGTAGTGTTCTGCGCTTCGTCGAGAATGACGAATGCGTTGGAAAGGGTGCGGCCACGCATGAAGGCCAAAGGTGCCACCTCAATGTCACCGTCAGCCATGCGTTTTACTACCTGATTGTCCGGCATCATGTCGTGAAGAGCGTCATAGAGGGGCCGCAGATATGGGTCTACTTTCTCACGTAAATCGCCCGGTAGAAAACCCAGTTGTTCACCGGCTTCTACTGCAGGACGAGATAGTATCACGCGGTCGATCTCACCCTTCATGAGCCTAGAGACGGCGGCAGCTACCGCAAGATAGGTCTTCCCCGTTCCGGCGGGACCAAGAGCAAAGACCAGCCCATCACCACACATGGCTCGCAGATAAGCAACCTGGTTCTTCGAGCGCGGGGAAATGTGGCGTTTGCGCGTACGGATAACAAGGTCCTCATCAACCGCACCTCCGGTGGCCTCTTCAGACGGACCAAGACGCAGGACCGCATCCACCTCCTGACTGTCCACGGGCAAACCACGGGAAAGCCTATCATAGAGGATTTGCAGACCCGAATGAGCCGCCGATACGGCCTGCGTTGGGCCAGTGATGGAAAGAAAATTCCCGCGCAGCACGATGGAAATGTCGAGCGCCTTTTCCATATGTACGAGATACCTGTCGTGCTCACCGCAGAGTAAGGACACGAGGGAATTATCGTCAAATTTTAGATGGACCGCTTTATTGTTCTCGGAATCCCTACCGCTAGAACCATGATCTTTATCACCCGAAGCGATCTTGTTCTCTTTCCGTGATAGCGACGTTGTGGTTTTCGTGTCTGCCGTCGTGTCGATTCTTCCTGATGAGTCTTCTGGTCTCAAGCGCATACCCTCTGCTGTAGCCCTTCCCCCCATACGTGATCATCGTTACCGGAAAGCCTTCCGCCAAGGCTGTTGACGCCCGTATGGTCAATGCGAACGGATGCTATTTCCCCCAAAAACGCATCCTTGGCAGTTACATGAACGGCCTGCATATAGGGGCTGCGCCCGGCAAGCTGACCGGACTTACGGCCGGGCCGATCCAGTAATACCGGAAGAGCGAGGCCAAGGAACCGGCTGTTAAAGGCTTGTTGTTGGTCATCAAGGAGCATCTGAAGTTCTTTCAAGCGTTCCTCCGCCGTTGCATTATCCACCTGGTCTGCCAGCATAGCAGCGGGAGTCCCCGGCCTGGCGCTGAATTTGAAAGAATAGGCCTGGGCAAAATCGATATGACGCACCAGACGCAAGGTAGCTTTGAAGTCGGCACGGGATTCACCGGGAAACCCCACGATAAAATCGGAGGCTAGAGCCATGTCCGGCCGCACCTCACGCAAACGGTGTGTCGTACGCCGATAGTCGTCAGCGGTATAACGCCGGTTCATAGCCGTCAAGATACGGTCGGAGCCAGACTGTACCGGCAGATGTAGGAACGGCATCAGGCTCCTCACTTCACCATGGGCGGAAAGCAGTGAGTCATCTATATCGCAGGGATGGGAGGTGGTGTAGCGCAGCCGCGCCAGACCCTCTATCTCCGCCAAGGAGCGGATCAAATCCCCCAACCTCCACTCGTTCCCACCTGCTGACATCCCGTGATAGGCGTTCACATTCTGCCCCAACAGCGTGATCTCACGGGCACCGCCGGCCACCAAGGCTTTCGCCTCGTCCATCACATCACGTATAGGACGGGAATATTCACTACCACGGGTATAGGGAACCACACAGAAAGTGCAGAATTTGTCGCAGCCCTCCTGGATCGACAGAAAAGCTGAAACTCCCTGGGAGGACACTTTAGGGAGGGAATCAAACTTGGGTTCAGCCGGGAATTTCGTGTCGAGGACACCCGCCCCCGTTCCACCGCCCTCCAGATCTGGAGCACGGGCGGCCCGTGCCACCATTTCCGGCAACCGATGATAAGTCTGAGGGCCGAGCACAATGTCCACATGAGGCGCCCGGTGCAGCATCTCCTCTCCTTCGGCTTGGGCCACACAACCAGCAACGGCAATGATCATACCGGCGCCAGCTGCGATCCGTTTGTCACGAATGTCACGCAAACGTCCCAGCTCAGAATAGACTTTCTCGGTCGCCTTTTCACGGATATGGCAGGTGTTGAAGATGACTATGTCAGCGTCATCGGGCGAATCAACCTGGCAAAAGCCAAGCGGCGTCAGAACATCCGCCATGCGGGCGGAATCATAGACGTTCATTTGGCAACCGTAGGTTTTGATAAAGAGTTTTTTGGTCAAACTTCCAAGCATCCACTGCCGTCGGTCTACCCCCATCGAACGGCATACTGTGCGGAACTTCCCTAACGAAATCCCTTCCGGAGTCCCGTGTGGTTTCCGCCCGTTTTCCCTCCCACAGAACTGAAACCTCGGGAAAAACTAGCACTCAACGGGGGAGAGTCAAGGTTTGCGGGATTCGGTGAGCGTCCGGAAAGAGACTCAGACAACCCCCGGGAGATAATCCTGTGACAGCTGGAAGCCAATTCCTTGCGCCTGCTGTTACAGGTCACCGTGATTGGGTCATGGAATTCCACTTCCACACTGACTCGCCCCATTCCGAAAAGCCGCCACATATGCGGCATTAGACCCACATCGCCGTACCAAGCACAGTAGGGCCGCATAGTCCATCCCATGGGAATTCCGTCAAGGCGAGTATAGGCAATGGTCACGGGCTGCAGGACCACCGGATCATCATCGAGATCCGGGACGGCGGAGGAGAAGAGACTGCTTTTAAATGCCAGGGTTCTATTGCCGTCACTGGAGGTGCCCTCAGGAAAAAGGATAAGATTTTCGCCAGCTGCCAGGCGGGCGCGCAGAATATCACGCTGTGTTCCGGCACTTAGATAGGCGTGGCGATTCACGAAAACCGTTCGTTGCAATCGCGCCAAAAACCCGAAAAACGGCCATTGGCTGATTTCCATCTTGGCTACAAAAACACAGGGCACAAGCGCGCCCATAATGGCGATGTCGATATACCCGCAGTGATTTACTACGAACAGGACTGACCCTCCATGCACTGGCTCGCCCTTCCTAGAAACAGATATCCCAAACAGAAAAAGACATCCCCGATGATAGATCATCGGTACTACCCGCGCTAAAGGCAGATTAAGCATCACAGCCACCATCTGAACCGGCAACAAAATCAGGGTCCAGACCATATACAGAACCAGCCGCGTCCCCGCACGAACAGGGGAAGTGGAGACCACATACCCGCTCATAAGGCTATGTTTCTCCCCTCTTGTTCCGACTACGCGTCAAACCACGGGTATATACGCAAAAAATCCTCATAGCCGTCGCCCGGATTCCATATTCCATCTCGTCTTCAACGGAAATAACACAGCAACAGAAAAGTGCGGTTTTTAACTTTTCTTCTTGTTTTTCCTAAGAGGAACGGCATAGAGCTCAAGACGGTGTTCAATGAGCTTATAGCCCAACTTCTCAGCCACCTGGCGCTGTAGCTCCTCAATCTCTTCGTTCCTGAATTCCAACACTGCCCCGCTTTGCAGATTGATCAAATGATCGTGGTGACGCTTGCTTATTTCTTCATAGCGAGCGCGACCGTTCCCGAATTCATGGCGTTCCAAGATATCGAATTCTTCAAACAGGCGTACAGTACGATAGACTGTGGCGATGCTGATCCGCGCATCAACGGCGTTGGCACGCTGATGGAGCATTACCACATCGGGATGGTCGTCTGAAACCGACAGCACGCGGGCGATCACCCGGCGCTGTTCTGTCATTCTCAGCCCCTTTTCTTGGCAAATTCGCTCGATTCGCAAGGGCATGTTTTGTTGCTTTTTATCCGAAACCTTCATGACAAACTCCGAGTTCCATATCATAAAGGCGCATGCTGGGATACCTCGGCAAAAAGAGAACAATGTACTGGCAAGGGAAAAGGCTCTTTGGGAATCCAAAATGGAGAGCCAAACGGGTAATTCCTTCAGTCTTAACGGCGACGACGGGGCCTTGTGCCCAGACCGATAGCTTTAGCCAGTTTTCTACGCTGTTTAGCGTAGTTAGGAGCCACCATGGGATAATCGGAAGGCAGGCCCCAGCGTGTGCGGTACTCGTCTGGCGTCATGTTGAACGCCGTTTTGAGATGACGCTTGAGCATTTTTAGCTTTTTTCCATCCTCAAGACAGATAATGTAGTCGGGCGTAATCGACTTGCTAACAGAAACCGCGCCTTTTGGCGCAATGGCAGTTTGTCCATTCCTGTCAATACCCAACAGAGTTTCAAAGATCTGCTGCAGAAGCTTGGGCAGTTCGTCCGCCGACACTGTGTTATGAGAAACGTGCGCAACAACGATTTGAGTTGTTAGAGCCAGTATTTCTCTGGAATCCCTCCGTTCAGGCATAATTAAGGTACCTCACCAAGATAAATAACCCCTCAAATATATACGTTTTATGATTTACATCACAATGACAAAAGTATGTACCAATAAATTAAGTCAACAAAAACGAACAGACTAAAAATGGTAAACAATTCTAGTAATACTAATAACCCAGAAAGAGCAGATTTTTTCCTAGATATTACTGGTGAAGTCTGTCCGCTAACCTTCGTCAAGACGAAGCTCTTACTTGAACGCATAGCTCCCGGAGCCATCGTCGAGGTGCGCCTTAAAGGAGCAGAGCCGTTGAAAAACGTCCCGCAATCAGTAGCGGAGGACGGCCACGAAATTCTCTCACTAGCGCCGGAATCAGATCAGGAAGAACCGAAAGGTGCGGAAACGATTTATCGAATGTGGATATGCCGCTCCTGAATCATTTTCGTCTTTTCACAATAAGAGCCAACGCCCAGGCCATGGAAAAAGTATCCGTCGCATCCAAGTTTTCCGTCACACCGTTCATTCTCCCACCTGGTCTTGCGGTAGACGCGCGTAATGGGAATGGAGATATAGTGGCGCCGGAGCAGATTCAGGAGCTTCCACATCTCTGACGGCAGCGATAGTGGCCACGGCAATAGCATCAGGAAGGCTGGGACCTTCGGCATAAATTAGTGAACAAGTAGTGACAAGTGTCTTTTCTCGCTTCGCCAGAGCAGCGCGAATCAGCGGCGCGCCGTTACCGGCAATAAGAACCCGACCTTCATTTGGAAACCATTGCGGGACTTTTTCGGGGATAGCTGCGCCGGGAGGCCCGAGGAGACGCCAGGGAAAAACGGCCCCCGGAATCTTACTGCGAGCAAAAATCTGGACGTAGAGATCGCTACGCCCCGCCGAGAGTGCCACTAGCAGGGTGTCAGGCGGCATGTTGCTACCATCGCCATCTCCGGCCCATGCTTCAAAGGCGATGGCTTCAAAGCTTGTCACACCTACCAATGGCAGTCTACCGGCCAGCGCTAGCCCGCGCGCCGCCGCCAGACCAACACGCACACCGGTAAACGAGCCCGGCCCAACCGTAACGCCCAAACGGTCCAAGTCACTGAAGATCCAACCGGTCTCTTCCATTACAGAGTCCACCAGGGGGATGAGCGCCTCTGACTGGCCGCGCTCCATGTATTTACCACGGTGCGCCACGATCGGACTGCCGGTTTTTTCCTCTCGGTCGTCCCAAAGGGCCACCGAACAGGCGGCAGCTGATGAATCTAACGCCAGAAGTTTCACGACGGTGCCTCCGGCGCCACCGCCATATGAGGGGACGACGGTCTCCGCCCTGCGCTACAACTTTGGTCCCACCTATTCATGCCATCACCGTCCAAGTTAACCGCAGTCTTCTGCTGGGACTGATGACGGCGGCGGGTTGGGATTTCTATTCCAAAGAATGGTGGCATTATCAACTCTTCGATTCACGGTGATTGTCGTTAATCAACGATAGCGCATTGGAGTAAAGTCTTATGTAGGGCCATATCCAACCATGGTCTATGTATCTATATAATAGCGCAGGCCTCCTCAAAATTGAGCCTTTCCGCGCGCGGCTTGAGTTTGGTTGAATCGCCAAGGCCCAGGTTGCACAACATGATTGATTTCACCCGGTCGTCAGAAAAAAAGGTGGCATCAATTTTTGCAGCGTCGTAGCCACCCATAGGGCCGCAATCAAGACCGAGGGCCCGCGCCGCCATGAAGAAATAACCCGCCTGAAGGATGGCTTGAGTGCGGGCAAAATCCTTCGCTTTGTCGGGATTGTCGGCCATATGTATGCCTATAGAGGAATGAGGAGAGAGCTTGTTCATAAGTTCGTAAAACCTAGTGTCACAACCGAGAATGGCTGTAACCGGCGCGCCCTTCGTCTTTTTCTGATTCCCCTGCGAAACGCATGAAACCAACTTCTCCTTGGCCTCCCCAGAAACCACGAAAACCATCCGTAGCGGGCAGCTATTGGAACTCGTGGGGCCCATCTTAGCGAGATCATAGACGGCGCGAAGAAGCTCACCCTCCACCGGTTCGTCCAGCCAGCTCCTGTGGCTGCGGGCTTCACAAAACAGAAGATTCTGACCTTCATTGTTCAAAACCTTACGCACTTTTTATTCTCCTTTCTTGGAATATCTAGCCTTTGCTTCCTACAAAGTGCTCTCCCGGAAAAGAGCTTTCAAGAGAGGCCCATGTAAGAGCGGTGAAAAACAGGATTAAAAAATGGTTAACTACGCTTGCGGAGATAGTGCGGCACTTTTAATGTGCCACTAATTACCCGAAAATGGAGTGGTAATCTTCCCAAGGCAGAATGCATTGCAATGTACTGTCTATGAAATCCGGCGTGTCTATTTGTTTCATGAATTTTTTCTGCTTCTTTACAAGATGCATCCCATTCGCCCTGGGATTTCTGCTTGCGACCACGGTGCCTGTCCAGGCGCAAACCCCCGGCCCCACCACCGAGACAACAGCCGGTTCCACCACATCGGCGGTAGTGTTCATATATCATCGTTTTGGCGAAGACAGCCTGCCCTTAACCAACATTCGTGTCAGCCAGTTTGAGGCCCATCTCACCGAACTTTCCAGCGGCGGTTATCACGTTCTGCCGGTTCCCGAGATTCTAAGCGCCTTACAAGAGGGGCGTGCCCTGCCGGAGCGAACGGTGGGAATCACCATCGATGACGGATTCTACTCGGTCTACACGGAGGCCTTTCCCAGGCTGCGGGAGGCAGGATTTCCCTTCACTGTCTTCATCGCCACCGACAGCGTTGACAGCGGTAGCGAGAACTTTATGAACTGGGACCAAGTGCGGGAACTCGCCACCCACGGCGTCACCATCGGCGCCCATACCGCTTCGCACCTATATATGGTGAATGTATCTACGTCCGAGAATCGTGAGGAAATCGCCCGCTCCAATGTGCGATTTCGTGAGGAGCTTGGATTTATCCCTGAGTTGTTTGCCTATCCTTTTGGGGAATCAGGGCAGCGTGTGAGCGCGCTGGTGAAAGATGCCGGATACGAAGCCGCTTTTGGCCAACATTCTGGGGCCATTTATTCTGGTTCGGATTTCTTCAATCTGCCGCGTTTTGCCATGAACGAAAAATACGGTGGAATTGGACGCTTCCGCCTAGTAGCCAACGCTCTGTCACTTCCAGTATCCGACCAGTTACCCACAGATATGGTGCTGGCCACTGGAAATCCGCTGGTGGGGTTTACCGTAGACGAAAAGATTCAGCGTCTCGACCGCTTGGCTTGTTTTTCTTCTGCCGGGTCGAAGACTACTGTTGAGAATCTAGGGGGGCGGCGCATCGAGGTGCGCTTTGCGGAGCAACTACCGCTGGGCCGGTCTAGGCTCAACTGTACCCTGCCTGGTCCTGATGGACGCTGGCGATGGCTGGGGATTATGTTATTGCGGCGGCCTCCTCCCGAGATCGACGAATAACATTCCTAGGAGACAGTGGTGCTTTCAACGCCGTAAAAAACGAAGAGTCTAGCTCAGCCTCCAAAAAGACCTAGCCAGGCTACTTGGCGGCCACGGAGACGGGCGTGGTCGAGCGGAGCCAAGTCGTTAGCGGATATGATAAGGCACAGGGCCCTCACATAATCTTGGCCACGTTCCGAATATCGTGTCATGGTCTTGGCTAGAGCAAGCCCCTCGGGCCCAGTGCCGCGGCGACGCATGTCCGCGCGGGCCTCGCGAAATTCTTTATAGGCACGGTGGGTATTGAGATTATCAACGTAAGCATAAACGCCGTCGATCAAACGGTTATATCTTGCAATCGCATGCTTACTGTCGGAGCTACGACCACGGGGCACCAGTCCCCGGGCCTCGTTAAAAGTCCACTGTCCGAACGGTGAATTACCCTCTTGGGCAAAGCGTGACGTGCCCCAGCCACTCTCCTCCACCGCTTGGGACAGAGCAAGCGAAGGCGGCACCACGTCCACTTGTTCCAGAAGCTTCACCAAGGTTGTCTTATCGAACCAATCTTTGTCGAAACCGTAACGCTTTGCCAAGCTCTGCAGGCGGGAACGGTCCTGCCACGACACGTCGTCGATGCTTGCCTGTGAGTTGATCTCCAGAAGCCACTCTCGATCAGTCATAATGGTCTCGTTCACCTGCAGAACCAGGGGCAACATGGCTTTCAAGAATCGAGCCTTGCGGGCCGACACTGGTGACAAAGTTTTCAGATCTCGAGGCAGATGCTCTAGAAAAATTCTAGGCACTGGCCGATGCCCGTAGCGCACCTCAATCAGGTTGTAATCAAGTGGGCTGGAAAAATTACTCAGATCAGCCATAACCGTCACAGTCTCGCTGGTGGGTTCGAAAACAGCTTCTTCCAACAGGGAGGCAACAACCGCGGACCGATCCGTGGATGCGTCTGCCTGCTGGCCGACGACCAATACCTCCAACAACAGCGAATATATATTCCGTTTGACCGGGCTTAGGACTGCGGCAGAATACATGCCGGCTACGCACAGACCGATAAATCCGAGCGCAAACTGCTTATAGCCGAGATACTTTCGAAGCAAGAGGACCTTGGAATCAGATGACGACATGGAAGAAAAGCCCAGGATTAAGCGGATAAATCTTTATGTTGCGACGCGCAATAAAACCCCGACATATAGCCCGTAAAACATGAACAAACAGCTATAGTGCATTGCACCATAACTTTGTGGTTGTAAAACATCTAAGACCTATGAGCTGCATTTTATATGACTATATGTAAGCCACGACAAGCATCTTAAATGCGTTGTTTTGTCACGTCATTATAGTATGTACAGATACCATTCCATGGGTGTTATCTCTGCGCACATACCACATCTAGTACGAAAAAAACAGCAAAATCCTACTGTAGAGGAGCTTAGGCAGCGGCCCTAACAGCGTGCTTTACGTGACAGGACGAACTTCCTCCACCTCGGGCACGTAATGCTTCAGCATGTTTTCGATTCCAGCCTTCAAAGTCATGGTAGAGCTTGGACAACCTGAACAGGCGCCCTGCATCTGCAGGTAAACCACGCCAGATTCAAAACGATGGAAAATGATGTCACCGCCATCCTGGGCTACTGCCGGACGTACCCGGGTTTCGATGAGCTCCTTGATTTGACGTACCACGTCGTCTTCTTCCCCCTCGCTCTCCACTTCTGTGTCTTCACCAGCTATAAGCACCGGTTGGCCCGTGACATAATGCTCCATGATAGTGCCAAGGATGGAGGGTTTCAGGACCTGCCATTCCTTGCCTTCTGTCTTGGTGACAGAGATGAAGTCGCTGCCAAAGAAAACTCCAACCACACCTTCTACAGCGAACAGCCGCTCGGCAAGAGGTGAGCGGGAGGCCGCTTCGGCAGAAGCAAAATACGCCGTTCCCTCGCCCAGCACGGGCTCTCCGGGAAGAAATTTCAGGGTGGCTGGATTGGGGGTTTGCTCAGTCTGGATAAACATGATTCACCGTTGTCCAAATAACATTGCGTAGCTGTGCCACTTACATGGCCCACCGGGGAATAAAGATCAAGGGTTCGTGCAGGATGGTGCAAACTACGTAATAGCTATGATCTGTTCGTCACTGAGATTTCCCGGCACGATGGTGACAGGAACGCGAAGCTTGCTCACTAGCCTCCCAGTCAACGCAGAGACCAGGGGGCCCGGACCCTTCGTTCCGGTAGCCGCCCCTAAAACCAAAATGGAAATGTCGGGCTCTTCCTCAATCAACTCCAGAACACACTCATCGCGGGTCCCTTCACGCAGAAACAAAACCGGAAGTTCTCCTGCCCATTCGTTAACCTCCGCCGAGAGATCCTGCATCACCTCCTCGGCTCGTTCTCGGTTTTCTTCTTGGCTAAGGTCTTCGACTGCCACCCAGTGCGTGAATTCCGTGGGTTCAATCACATAAAGCAGGGCTACCTTACCGCCGGTACTCTTGGCGCGAAGACTGGCGAAACGCAACGCCGCGCGCATTTCTTCAGTCTCGTCCACCACCACCAAGAAGACACGACCTTGTCCCTTTGCCGTCTGTTTTGCCATGATCATACCTTTCGGAACGCCACCGCGCCTAGCCATCCCGCCAGCATGGCCAGAATCACGGACAGAATACCATAGAGCGCCGCATGGCGGTGGGCGAAGAGAAAGACCTCGGCCCCCAACCCCACCTTGCTAACGATGAGCGGTGTCGTCTGCGCCCCCACTACATGGCCGTCCCGGACAAGAAACACCTCGATAGTGTAGGTGCCAGTGGGGACGTTAGGCGGAAATACCACATTGGTGCGGAACAGCCTGTCCCCTAGGAACGTCACCGTGCCCTCGCCAAGCGTATAAAGCCCCTCACGAGTCTTGGTGCGTATCAGGGCTGTGCGGAAAGAAGTCACTTTCGCCTGCGGTACCGTTTCGTCTGCCGCCGGAATCTCAAGAAAGCGCAGGCCCATCCGATGGCGTGACAACAGGGCGTAAGGCACGAAATCCTCCATCGAACGGCTGCTTGCCATGCGGAAAAAGACTGGTGCCTTTTTGAATGTTACTTCGTCGCGGTTGATCCAGACACCACCGATTCGGTCCTTGCGCCGTACTTTCAGCGGCTCCTCCGGCCCGCGCACCAGAACCACCACGTCGCCCTCACCATCGATGGCGCCGAAAAGGAGCAATTCGGAGCCCTGAAACCCGGTGGTGATGGCGATCAGGTGGGACGATAGATCCGCTACCAGGGCCTCAGCTCGTACCGCCGCCGGACCGGCAAGAAGAAACACCACAGCTAGCAACGGAATCAAAAGATTACCAGTGTCTGGGGTGCGTTTTTTCATAATTGCCTGGATCATGGTCATAGCCCCGCCGCGGAAACGGCCGAAGAAGCCAAGGAAAATAGGTCGTTAGGTGTCACCACCAAGTCGAAAAGTATACGCGCGCAAACCCCGAGCACCACCAGCGCTAGCAGTCCCCGCAACTGTTCCCCACGCAGGAACGATCCCGCCCGGGTGCCGATCTGGGCGCCGATAACGCCGCCGATCAGCAGAAGAAGTGCCAGAAAAACGTCTACGGTTTGATTGTAATAGGCTTGGAGGATAGTCACGTTGGCGGTGACAAAAATAATCTGAAACAGCGACGTGCCTACTACCATGGATGTAGGCATGCCAATTAGATAGATCATGGCCGGCACCATGACGAACCCCCCGCCCACGCCCATGATGGCCGCCAGAAGGCCGACGAAAAAGCCGACCCCCAACGGTAGTAGCGCGCTGATATAAAGTTTGGACTTTCGGAAGCGTGTCTTCAGCGGCAGGCCGTGTAGCCAGATATGTTTGTGAAGCTTGCGTTTCGCCGCTTCACGGCGGCGGTGGAGAAGCATAGTGCGGCCACTTTCCGCCAGCATCAGGGCGCCTATCACTGACAGAAACACCACATAGGCGAGGGAGATGACCAGGTCAATCTGGCCAAACCCACGCAGCATGGAAAACAGCCACACGCCGAAACTGGACCCCACCATGCCCCCGGCCAGCAGAACGAAACCCATCTTGAAATCCACACTGCTACGCCGCCAGTAGGCGAGAACCCCTGAGACGGAAGCGCCAAGAATCTGGTTGGCCTCGGTGGCCACGGCCACGGCCGGGGGGATGCCAGTAAAAATAAGGAACGGCGTC
The DNA here is from genome assembly GCA_030739855.1 of Alphaproteobacteria bacterium. GTDB lineage: Bacteria > Pseudomonadota > Alphaproteobacteria > UBA11136 > UBA11136 > UBA11136. The sequence goes on from JASLYJ010000001.1 coordinate 31,120, forward strand.
ATAAGAAATCCGCCACCGACACCGAACAGACCCGAGAGTGCGCCTACAAGCCCGCCTAGGCCCAGAAGGTAGAAGACGTTGACGGAAATCTCGGCGATAGGAAGGTAGACCTGCATCAGGGAAAACCCCGACACAAATGGCAGCGGCTCGGTGCACTCGCACAAAGACAATGGCGACGGTACATCCTGTCAGGCCCGGAACCCATGGCGGTCCCCATAGCCCCCCACATCTAGCAGATAAACCTCTGGGACACCCCTGAACATAGAATGTGGGGCGGTGCCGTATCAACCCCCGCTGTCACGCGTTCCTCACTGTCGAGACACCTCCTGGAGACCACTATGGACGCAGAAGGCCGACGATGTCCTGTATTTCGTGCAGATGCCGTTTCGCTATAGCGCCAGCACGCTTCGTTCCGCTGCGCAGGATACCGTCCACATAGCCGGGATCCGCTTTCAGTTCCCCGATCTCCCGCGCGATGGGGCCAAGCCGCGCTACCGCTAGATCTGATAGTTCACTTTTGAACTCGGAGAACATCTTCCCCGCAAACTTATGACACACCTCCTCCACACTTGTTTCCGCGAGAGCGGCGTAAATTTCCACAAGATTGGCGGCTTCGGCGCGGTTTGCCAGTCCGTCAGGGGTTTCGGGCAGGGGATCAGCGTCGGTGCGCGCCTTGCGAATTTTGAGGGCGATGGCATCGGCGTCATCAGTCATATTGAGACGGGAATAATCAGAATCATCGGACTTACTCATCTTGTGGGAGCCGTCTCGTAAGCTCATGACGCGGGTGGCGGCGCCTAAAATCTGCGGCTCGGGCAACGGGAAATAATCCACTCCGTACTTCTGGTTAAAAGCTCCGGCAATATCACGTGCCAGTTCTAGATGCTGTTTCTGGTCATCTCCCACCGGCACGTGGGTGGCGCGGTAGAGAAGAATATCAGCGGCCATGAGTACTGGATAGGCATAGAGACCCAGTCCTGCATTCTCACGGTGCTTGCCTGCCTTTGCCTTGAACTGGGTCATGCGGTTGAGCCAGCCTAGCGGTGTAATACAGGACAGCATCCAGGTCAGTTCGCTGTGTTCGGGCACCATACTCTGATTGAAGATAATACATTTTTCGGGATCTATGCCGGCGGCGATATAGACTGCCGTCACTTCGCGGGTATGGGCGCGGAGTTCCTCGGGGTCTTGGGGTAAAGTAATGGCATGAAGATCGACGATGCAGAAAATGCACTCGAAGTTTTCCTGCAGGCCCACCCAGTTGCGGATGGCGCCTAGATAGTTGCCGAGATGGAGGTTCCCAGTGGGCTGCACGCCCGAAAAAATACGGCTCATAAAAATGAAACTTCGCTGGATAACGGACAGGTATAGTAAAAAACGGGTCCGTTATCGCCGCTTGCATGGCGGGTGGTCAAGGGCATCACTCCAGATTCAGCCCGCGCGAACGCCACAGCACATGCACCCGCGTCACGCCCGTGACCTGCGCTAGACCTCCATAGAGAACCATACCCACCACCACCAACGCTGCCAGCGCAGCAAAGCGCATGGTTTGTGACCCCGCCAAAGGGCCGGCCAAGCCATCTGCGAGGAAGACCAAGGCAACCGCTAATCCCGCTGAACTCAGCAGCATTAATGCCACGCGGCGGCGTAGACGTGAATTCAGAGCCAGATGGCCACGTTTTTTTAGCCCCTGGGCAAGAAGTGTGGCGTTGAACCAAGCCGATATGGAGGTGGCTAGGGCCAGCCCTACATGGGCCAAGAATGTCATTAGGATCAAGTTAAGAACCACATTCAACACCATAGCGGCGACACCGATCTTGATAGGTGTGGCGGTATCTTCGCGTGAGAAATAGCCGGGCGCTAGCACCTTGACTAGAACATAAGCCGGCAGGCCCGTGGCAAAAGCCGTCAAGGCCTGGGCCGTGGCTCGGGCATCGGCGGGAGAAAATGCGCCACGTTCGAAAAGCACTGTCACCACCGGAGTGGAAAGAGCCATCAGGGCAGCGGCGGCCGGAAGAGCGAGAAACAACGCATACTCGATAGCCCGATTCTGGCTTTCCAGTGCTGCTTCGCTCTCGTCGTTTTTGACTTGGCGCGACAACAGAGGCAGCAGCGCCGTACCTACCGCCACCCCGACCACACCAAGTGGCAACTGGTTCACCCTGTCAGCGTAATAGAGAAAGGAGATGGCCCCGGTGGGTAGCAGTGAGGCAATAATCACATCGATCACCAGATTGACCTGATAGACTCCCGCACCCAGGGCCACGGGGACAAACAATTTCAGAAGGCGCTTGATATTCGGCGACAGCCTGGGATGGGGTAAATGCAATATTATGTTTTCACGTTTCAGGGCCACCATGAGCCAAACCAGCTGCACCACACCAGCGGCAGCCACACCCCAAGCCAAGGCATGACCCGGTGTCATCGCCGCTCGCGCGAAGACCACCAAGGCCGCAATCAGACACAGATTGAGTAGAATTGGCGTCGCCGCCATAGCCGCAAAGCGGTCCAGGGTATTGAGTACGCCGCCTAGCAGCGAGACCAGAGAAATAAACAGGATGTAGGGAAAGGTGATCCGTGAAAGATCCACCGCCAAGTTGAATTTTTCCGGGTCCTCGGCAAACCCCGGCGCTAAAACATGCATGAACCATGGCATGGTGATTTCGAAAAACAACACCAGAGCCAGCAGAGCCCACAACAGCACAGACGCCGCCTGGGCCGCGAAGGCAACCGCGCGATCGCGGCCATGTCGCGTCAGTTCCCCAGAAAAGATAGGGATAAAAGCAGCGGAAAATGCTCCTTCGGCGAACAGGCGACGGAAAAAGTTAGGCAGCTTGAAGGCAACGAAGAAAGCATCGGCTATGGGTCCAGCACCGAGAAAGGCGGCAATCAGAATGTCACGCAAAAACCCCAGAGCACGACTAACAAGGGTGAGCCCCCCTACCGTAGCGATGTTGCGCAAAAATGCCATGGAGCCGGTCTAGCGGATTTTACGAAGTGGTGGAAGCGGGAAAGAGCACGCGCGCCATTCAGCCGGCGGTGGGCTTGCGTACCAAATGTGCCTTTACCCGGGACTTGTGCTCACGGCGACGCTTGACTTTATCCGGCGCTTCCTCTCTATCCCGTAGCCGATTCTCGTGAACCTCTTTAGGGGGCTCCAGAACATGTAGAAGAGATTCTCTGACCCGTTCGAGTTTGGCTTTGTTCTCTACCTTAAGTCCGAAAATGTCCCTTGCGTAGAAAACGTCCACCACCCGTTCGCCATAGGTAGCGATCTTGGCGGTAGAAATTTGCAAGCCACAATCGGTGAGTGTCTGTGTTACCTCGAACAGCAGACCTGGACGGTCGCGTCCATTGATTTCGATCACCGTGTTGGTAGCACTGATAGTGTTGTCCATATGCACCCGTGACGGCACGGTAAAGACGTGGGCGTGATAAGGCAGGGCGTGGGAACGTTTCGCCAGTTTTTCACGAGGCCGCACAGTGCCGGTGAGCGTGGCCTCGATAAGCCGTTCTAGTTCTTTGAGCTTGTTCTCGTCGTCTAAGATACGACCCCCCGATCCCTGGATCCAATCACCCACTTCCCGCACCGAAAACGCATCCATGGCCATGCCGTTGGTCAACGTAAATATGCGGGCGTCGACAATATTACCGCCGGCCAGCGCGATGGCCCCGGCAATGCCCGAAAACAATCCAGGATGGTCCGAGGTGTAAATGGTGACTTCAGTTACGTCGCGAGAACGGTCCACACGGCAGTCTATAGCCAGCGGGCGATCTGCATCCGCACCAGCGCGCACTATCTCTGCCTGACGCACATGGCTGGTGATGTCTTGGGACAGCCAGTAGGCGGGATATCCTAGCTTTTCGAAGTCGGCGAAATTCTCCTTACTCCATTTCGGCAGAGCGCGGCGCAACGCCCCCTTGGCCGCGACGATTCGATCCTCACGCTGTACCAAGGAGAAATCTCCCGACAGAACTTCTTCGGCGCTGTAGTAGAGTTCCTGCAGTAACGCCGCCTTCCACCCGTTCCACACCGTGGGGCCCATCGCGCGGATATCTACCACAGTAAGAATCAGGAGAAGGCGTAACCGTTCCGGAGACTGCACCACTTCTACGAAATCGTTCACCGTCCTGGTCTCATTGATATCCCGACGGAATGCCGTATGGCTCATCAACAAGTGGTGACGAACGAGCCAAGAAGCGGTTTCTGTCTCCGCCGCGTCGAACCCAAAACGTAATCCAAGTTTTTCGGTAATCTTGGCTCCAAGGATGCTGTGATCGCCGCCACGTCCCTTGGCGATGTCGTGCAGCAGCACCGCCAAATAAAGGGCACGACGCGAACCAATCTTAGGAAATATTTTTGTCAACAGAGGATGGTCTTCCTTCAACTCCCCCATTTCGATACGGCTGAGAATACCGATAGCGCGGATAGAATGCTCATCCACCGTATAAACATGGTAGAGGTCATGCTGCATCTGCGCCACTACACGCCCGAAGTCCGGGATAAAACGGCCCATGACGCCTGCCTCGTTCAAGCGGGTCAACGCAATATCAGGCGTATTTTTCGAGGTTAGGATTTCTACAAACAGTGTGTTGGCTTGTAAATTTTCGCGCAGTTTTGAGTCTATCAGGCCGAGTTTGCGCGTAACTTTGCGTAGGGCGACGGGGTGAACATCCATTTTGAATTGTTGGGCAAGGTGAAAGAGACGGATCAGATTCACCGGGTCCTGGACGAACACGTCGCTCTTATCCACCGTGAGCCATGAGCCCTCGAGCTTAAATCCCTCTGGCATCTTGCCGCGCAGGGGAAACCGCCACCAGGTGGGCCTTAGGGTACTTTGGCGTTCTGCCTCAAGCGCGGCACAGAAGATACGGGTCAAGTCACCCACGTCCTTGGCTACCAGAAAATAGTGTTTCATGAACCGCTCGACACCCAAGCTTCCGGCATGGTCTGTATAGCCCATAAGGCGGCCGATTTCTGACTGCAGGTCGAAGGTGAGACGCTCCTCTGCGCGGCCCGAAATGTAGTGAAGATGGCAACGTAGGGTGAGAAGAAAGTTTAGCGCTTTGGCAAAAAGGTTAGTTTCCGAGCCGGTCAGCACCCTGCGCGCCACCAACTCATCCACGTTATTCACTGCAAAAATATATTTAGCGATCCAGAACAGGGTGTGAAGGTCGCGCAGGCCGCCTTTTCCTTCCTTGATGTTGGGTTCCAGCACATAGCGGGTATCGCCCACCATGATATGGCGTGAATTTCGCTCGGTCAGTTTGGCTTCGATATAGGCCGCCTCCGAGCCGTGGACCACCTCGGCCTGGAAGCGCTGGCACAGGGTATTGTAAAGTCGCATGTCACCAGCAAGAAAACGTGATTCCACAAGGGTAGTGCGAATTACAAGATCTTCTTTTGCCTTTTTCAAGCATTGGGCTAACGAGCGCGTGGCGTGCCCCACCTTTAGCCCTAAATCCCACAGGATATAAAGGATGAACTCTACCACCTGTTCCCGGTGCGGCGTTTTGGACTCAGGCAATAGAAACAACAGGTCAAGATCGGAAAATGGTGCCAACTCGGCACGGCCATATCCGCCCACGGCTACTACTGTCAAATATTCTTCCGCATCCGAAGGGTCCAGGGGAAAAAGGTTTTTCTCCACAAATTCCAGAAGGACACGGATAATCTGGTCCATGAGAAAGGTCTGGGCGTGAACCGTTTCCAGTCCGTCCGCGCCATCGGCAAAACGACGGCGTACGGCCTCTGTGCCCTCAGCCAGTACTTTCTTGAGATGGTCGAGAAGGCGGGTGCGAATAACGGCATCGGAGAGATCTTCTGCCTCCCTAAGACCGGAAAGAAACATCGCCACCTTACGGTGGTCAAAAATCTCGCGTTGCCGGAACACGTTGCAGAGTCCGGTCTGTGCCCCAGCCTTGGTGCCGTCCAGCAACGCCTTGGATTCAGCGTAGATCGGTTTCTTTCCGCTTGATGTCTTGTCCAGTGCTTGTTTTGCGGAACGCATGCCCATAGGTGCCAAATGCCCCCTGATCTTGCCGGAATGCAAGCCTCCTTAATATGCAGCGTCGATATAATACGTATAGTGTTGCTGTGGCGCAGAACGCGGCAAGGAAAATGAACGATAAGAAATTCCAGCGTCGGCTAGAAGGACTGATCGAAGACCGGCACAGCGGTGCTAGTGAACTGGCGCGGCTAGGCCTTGAGGTGGCGGCCCAGTGCGCCCAATCCGCCGGGGCTCAGAAAACCATTGAATTGCGGCACTATTTAGCCGAATGCGCTAAAGCCCTAGCCGCCGCAAGGCCCAGTATGTCGATTCTAAAAAACCTGATGGAGGAATGGAAGGAAAGCCTAGAGGTGCTGCCCGATGATGTGGAAGAAGCCCGGGTTAAGGCGGCAGAAACTGCCCTCAATCTCGCCGAACAGTCAACCAGAGCAAGTTTTGAGGCCGCAGCCCTGACCAGCGCCCTGGTGGGAAATAACAAGACCATAATTACCCACAGCTTCAGTTCCACAGTTCTGGAAGTATTCCATCTTTTAAAAAACCGCGGCGTACAAGCCATCGTGCCGGAATCTCGGCCCCTGTGCGAAGGCGCCGACCTAGCCGAACGCCTGAGCCAATGGGATATCCCCGCCACTTATATCACTGATGCCCAGGTGGGTCTGTTCGCAGCTCACGCCGACATAGCCATCGTCGGCGCCGACACTCTGCTGGCAGACGGCAGCGCCATCAACAAAGCGGGAACCCTGCTGTTGGCCATGGCCGCTCATGCCGAGGAGGTGCCGTTTTACGTCTGCTGCGAGAGTTGCAAGCTATGGCCGCAGAAAGAACCGCCCGCGCTGGAGGAAATGAGCCCGGCCGAACTAGGCACATCGCCATGGCCTGGTGTTAGCGTCAGCAATATCTACTTCGATGTTACCCCGGCCCACCTCATCACCGGCTGGTGCACCGAACGCGGGGCCCCCGACCCGGAAATCGGAGATAGGGAATAGCGAGGAAATGCCCGCCTTAAGGGATTCTGGACTACGGCTTCTCCGCTATCAGTTCCTTTAGGTGGTAGAGAAGCTCCATGGCTTCCTGGGGCGAAAGGTGGTCGGGATTAATCTCCTCCAGCGCTACTTCCACCGCTGAAGGCGCAAACGGGAGGGCGGCCTCAGAGGACGCCGGTGCCGCCGGTGCCGCCGAGAACAGAGGCAGATCATCGGCAAGCCGGTTCAGCGCCTCGCTTTGTTTCCCCTGTTCGAGAGAGTCGAGCACCCGGCGAGCGCGGGCAACGACAACCGGCGGCAACCCTGCCAGCTTTGCCACATGAACGCCGTAGGAACCTTCCGCCACCCCTGGTGTAACTTCGTGCAGGAATACCACATCACCCTGCCAGTCCTTGACCCGCATGGTATGTAGAGAAAGCGCCGTTAGTGACGCTGCCAGCGCGGTAAGTTCGTGATAATGGGTAGCGAAGAGAGAGCGCGCACCGTTTACATCGTGGAGATGCTCCACACAGGCCCAAGCAATAGACAGGCCGTCATAGGTAGCGGTGCCACGGCCGATTTCATCCAAGATCACCAGGCTGCGCGGCCCAGCGCGGTGAAGAATGGCCGCTGTTTCCACCATTTCCACCATAAAGGTGGAACGCCCCCGCGCTAAATCGTCTGCCGCCCCCACTCGCGAGAAGAGACGGTCCACCACGCCAATGCGGGCGCTTTCCGCCGGCACGAAGAGTCCTGCATGGGCCATAATAGCTATGAGCGCATTCTGACGCAAAAACGTGCTTTTCCCTGCCATATTAGGGCCGGTCAGAAGCCACAGGCGTTGCGCCTGCGCCAAATCGCAGTCATTGGAGATAAAAGGCGTGGCGTTGTCTACTTCCAGTGCTACTTCCACTACCGGATGACGTCCTGATTTTATTTCGAAATCAAAACTATCATCCACCCGGGGCCGACAATAACGCCTGATTACCGCCAGTTCGCCGTTGGCTGCAGCCACATCGAGGCCAGCCAACGCCGCTGCTGCACAGGCGATAAGCTCGGCACAGCCTGTCACCTCGCTCACCAAGTCTTCGAAGAGCTGGATCTCCAGCGCCAGGGCCTTGTCGGCAGCGTTGGTGATACGGCTCTCGAGATCGGCTAGTTCGGTAGTAGTATAGCGGGTGGCCGAGGCCATGGTCTGGCGGTGGATAAAGGGGCTTTCGGGGTCGTCAGGTATTGCCCCCACATGGGTCGCTGTCACCTCCACGAAATAGCCCAGGACGTTGTTATGCCTAATCTTTAGCGAGGCGATACCCGTTTTGTTGGTATAGCGTCCTTGGAGTGCGGCGATAAGGTGCTTAGATTCGTCACGCAGAGTGAGCAGTTCGTCCAGTTCGGAGGCATATCCCGGCGCGATAAAACTGCCGTCGCACACCCTCGGTGGTAATTCCTCCGCCAGTGCCTGCGACAGTTTCTCGATGAGCACGTCATGACCGCCACCGCCTGGCGCAAGACCGGCCGCCATATTCGCGATTCCCTCCGGCGCGCTGATGGCAGCCTCAGTGAGCAAATCATGGAGTTTTCGCGCCGCCTCCAGAGCCTCACGGATAGCAGCCAAATCACGAGGCCCACCACGCCCTAATGTCAGCCGCGAGAGCGCCCGTTCCACATCCGGACAACGCCGCAGAACCTCCCTAACATGTCCCCGCAGATCACCGTCGCCAACGAAAAAGTCCACCATATCGAGACGCCGAGCTATAGCCGCTACCTCCGTCATTGGGGCTGCGAGATGTGTGGCGAGGAGGCGCGCGCCAGCCCCAGTTAGAGTGACGTCGATGGTACGCAGGAGACTGCCATCTCTAGCCCCGGATAGGGACCGGAAGAGTTCCAGGTTGTGCGTGGTGGCGGAGTCAATTTCCAGTACGGACCCACGGGTGAAGGGTCGCGGCGGGGCAAGACGGGGCAAACGCCCCTTCTGAGTTAGTTCCACGTAGTCCACAACCGCGCCAGCTGCCGACACCCCGGCCCGAGAAAAGGCCCCGAAGGCATCCAGTGTCTTGACCCCGTAGAGATCTTTCAAGCGGCGCTTCGCCCCGATGCTGTCGAAACAGCTGTCAGCCAGAGGGGTCAATACCTCCTTCCACCCATCGAAGAGTTCACGGAATTCGGGGACGTCGAGAAGCCGTCCGGAAACCAGTAATTCTTTCGGTTCGAGCCGCGTCAGAACCACCCCGAACTCGGCTCGTGCTAAATCCTGAACCCGGAAATCGCCAGTGGAGATATCAAGCCATGCGATGGCCACCTCGTCTTTAATCTCGACTAACGCCGCAAGGTAATTATGGGATCGGGCATCAAGCAGAGTGTCTTCGGTAAGGGTACCCGCCGTTACCACACGCACCACATCACGCTGCACCAGCGCCTTACCGCCACGTTTTCTGGCTTCTGCTGGGTCTTCGGTCTGTTCGGCCACCGCCACCTTAAACCCCTTGCGTATCAGCTTGGCTAGATAGGATTCGTGGCTGTGCACCGGCACGCCGCACATAGGAATATTCTCACCCTCGTGCTTGCCGCGCCTGGTCAGGGTGATGTCCAGGGCCGCCGCCGCGGCCACCGCGTCATCGAAAAAGAGCTCGTAGAAATCCCCCATGCGGTAGAACAACAAACATCCGGGATGGGACTGCTTGATGTGGAGATATTGCTCCATCATGGGTGTTGCGGCCACCTGACCCTTTTGTCCCTTGCTTTTTTCGGACTTTCCCAAGGGTAATTCGCCCCCTGTTTTTCTACTTTTCTTCGCCCCCGTGGAAGGAGTCTTGACCCCCTGGACTGAAGTTGCAGGTGGGTTCTTTGAGGAAGTCTCTGGCGTTAATTCACTCATGACCCGGTTCGCTGGCGGGCAGGGTGGGGAAAGTTTGGTAGGGGGATGGCATAGCTGAAATTAGCATGAGGAAAAAGTTAAGGCTACGAACAAGACTAGGATTTCCTTTCCGCATACGGCAACATGAACATGAAGTCCTTTGTTGTTCAGACTTCTAACTAAGTGTGATAGCCGTCATGAAAAGAGCTTTCATTCTTATTGCCGCGCTGGCCGGGTTTATAGCCATACCGGCACAGGCGCGTGACCAAATCCGCATCGTCGGATCGTCCACGATTTTCCCCTTCACCACGGCCGTGGCCGAAGAATTCGGCATCACCACCCCGTTTCGCACCCCCGTTGTGGAAAGCACCGGCACCGGCGGCGGCATGAAACTGTTCTGCGCTGGAGTCGGTACCAGGCATCCTGACGTAACCAACGCCTCGCGCCGCATTAAAAAATCTGAGGTGGAAAAATGCGTCAGAAATGGCGTTACTGACATCACCGAGGTCAAGATCGGTTTCGACGGAATCGTGCTGGCTAATTCTCTTAAGGTCCCCAGAACATCCTTTAGCCTGCGCCATATCTTTCTGGGATTGGCCAAACAGGTTCCCGCCAACGAGACCGGGGCTACGTTACAACCTAATCCCTACGAGAAATGGAGCGATATTGATTCCACCCTTCCCAAGATAAAGATCAAGGTGCTGGGCCCGCCACCCACCTCGGGCAGCCGTGATGCCTTCGCTGAACTGGCCCTAGAAGGCGGATGCAAGACGTTTTCTGATCTCAAGGCCATGAAAAATAGTGACAAGAACACCTACAAGGTTGTGTGTCATTCCATCCGCGAGGATGGCGCCTATGTGGAGGCTGGAGAGAATGACAATCTCATTATCCGGAAGCTGGAGGCCGACACCAATGCCTTTGGGGTCTTCGGCTTCAGCTTCCTCGACCAGAATCAGGACAAAGTCCAAGGTTCATTGGTGAACGATGTGTCACCTGAGTTCGAGAATATCGCCGATGGCAAATATCCCGTGGCGCGATCGCTCTATTTCTATGTTAAGAACGCCCATATGGACATCATTCCCGGCATAGAGGCTTTCGTCTCCGAGTTCACCAGTGACAACGCCATGGGCAAAGACGGCTACCTTATCGATAAGGGGCTGATCCCCTTAGGCGAGGATGAAAGGAAACAACAGATAGAAAAGCTTTCTATGTAGGAGTCTTATCCTACCAAAAACTGATTGAGGAAATATGCAGTTTTTTGTTCTTGCCGTCACGCTTGTAGTCCTTACTGGCATTGGCTTCTTCTTCGGCCGCAGCCACGCTCTGTCAAGCGTTTCTGGGAGGGCGAGGAACCTGCATTCCCTGCCTGACTATTACGGATGGTATCTGGCCCTGTGGTGCGGCCTTCCCTCTTTTGGGCTGTTCTTGCTGTGGGTTCTTGCCGAACCTTATCTTATTGACGTCTTAGTCATTAATCAGATGTCCGCGGTCCTTCCTGATAAATGGGCCGGCTCTTCTGATTTGATCCTTAACTTGGTGCAAAGCTTAGCTGCCGGCCACACCGTGCCCGGCGAGGCCACACCTGCCTTGCAGGAAGCTGCGGATCATTACAATGCCCTGAAAAAAACCAGCTTTGCTGGTCTGGCCGCCGCCATGGCGAGCCTGGTAGCGGCGGGCTTAGCATGGGGATTGCGTCAGATCACGCCCGGTCTGCGCGCCCGCAATCAGGTGGAAAAAGTCCTGCGGTGGCTACTCGTGGCCAGCGCTACCATCGCCGTTCTTACTACTATTGGTATTATCCTTTCACTTCTTTTTGAAACCATCCGCTTCTTCCAGCTTACCCCTTTCTGGGACTTCCTGTTCGGTCTGAGCTGGAGCCCTCAGACCTCCATCCGCACTGACCAAGTGGGTAGCTCCGGGGAATTCGGTGCCATTCCCCTGTTTACTGGAACTCTTTTGGTGACGTTCATCGCTATGGCAGTAGCCGTACCTATAGGCCTTATGTCGGCCATATACATGGCCGATTACGCCTCCCCGAAGATACGTAATATTGCTAAGCCGATGCTGGAAGTTCTGGCTGGAATCCCCACTGTGGTTTATGGCTTTTTCGCAGCGCTGACCGTGGGGCCGTTCCTGCGCGATGTGGGTATGGCCACGGGGCTGGAAGTGTCTTCCGAAAGCGCCCTAGCAGCCGGCGGGGTCATGGGGATCATGATCATTCCTTTTATTTCGTCATTGTCCGACGACATTATCGCTGCCGTACCCCAATCCCTACGCGACGGCTCCCTAGCCTTGGGTGCGACGCGCTCAGAAACCGTGCGCAGCGTGGTTCTTCCTGCTGCCCTGCCGGGCGTTATCAGTGCCTGTCTTCTTGGTGTCTCACGCGCCATCGGCGAGACCATGATCGTGGTCATGGCTGCGGGGCTTGCCGCCAAACTGACAGCCAACCCACTGGAGTCCGTGACCACAGTGACGGTTCAGATCGTCACCCTGCTGGTGGGAGACCAGGAATTCGACAGCGCTAAGACACTGGCCGCTTTTGCGTTGGGGCTGGTTCTGTTCGCCGTGACGCTAGTCCTTAACTTGGTCGCACTACGGGTAGTTCAGAAATTCAGAGAACAGTACGATTAAGTCCAGCATGAAAAACATATTGCAAAACCTCTCCGAAAGGCGCGTGAATTAATGACTGTTTCACACATGTCAACATCAAAACTGACCGCGGCATCGCTGCACCGCCGACATGCTGTAGAGAAGCGGTTCCGCGCCTATGGTGTTGTCGCCATCGTTACCGCACTGGTATTTCTTATTATTTTGCTTTCCAGCATGCTCTCTAAGGGATATAGCGCTTTCTTTCAGGCCCAGATTCGCCTTCCCGTCTTTTTTTCCCAGGATGTTATAGACCCCAAGAGGACTAATAGCTCCGAAATCATCGCCCGTGCAAATTACCAGATTCTTGTGCGCAATGCTTTGAAGGCCCGGTTTCCTGATGTAAAAAAACGCCGCGAGGTCAAAAAGCTCACTATGCTGATAAGCCGCGGCGCGAGGCGTCACCTTCGGGCTATGGTGGCACACGAACCCTCCCTTATTGGTACTACTCAAGAAGTCTGGCTGTTGGCCTCGGGAGATGCCGACATGTTTCTCAAGGGCGCTATCCCCCGCGACATTCCGGAAAAGAGCAGGCGTATTAATGACCGCCAGATCGCCTGGCTCAACGCCTTGGAAGAAGACGGTGCTTCGCGTAGGCGTTTCAACGTTAATTTCTTCACGGCCGGTGATTCTCGCGAAGCCGAACAAGCCGGCATCTGGGGCGCCATTGTAGGCTCTGCGCTGACACTCATTGTTACGCTGATTCTTTCCTTTCCCGTGAGTGTCACCGCGGCGGTGTATCTGGAGGAGCTTTCGACCAAAAACTGGTGGACCGATTTCCTGGAGGTCAACATCAACAATATGGCGGCAGTGCCCAGTATAATTTACGGCCTTTTTGGATTGGCAATATTTCTCAATGTCATGCACCTTCCCCGTTCCGCCCCCGTGGTGGGTGGCATCGTGCTAGCGCTTATGACCTTTCCCACCATCATTATCGCTACTCGCGCATCGCTGAAGGCGGTGCCGCCCTCCATCCGCGAGGCCGCCCGAGGCCTTGGCGCCTCTCCAGCGCAGGTGGTACTGCACCATGTGTTGCCGCTAGCCATGCCGGGAATCTTCACCGGCACCATTATCGGCATGTCCCGCGCTCTTGGGGAATCTGCGCCGTTGCTGATGATTGGTATGGTTGCCTTCATTGTTGACATCCCCCAAGGCCTTTTTGATCCGGCCTCCGTGCTGCCGGTACAGATATACCTATGGGCTGACAGCCCCGAACGCGCCTTCGTTGAAAAGACGGCGGCTGCTACATTGGTTCTGATGGTCTTTCTGGTTGTGATGAACGCTACGGCGGTTGTTCTGCGCCGTAAATTCGAAAAACGGTGGTAAGGTTCGAGCAAAACACGAGACCGAAAATATGGGCAAACAAGAGACAAACGTTGTGGATGTGCGGACACCACGGGTGAGCATCGCTATACCCCAGGGGGAAAAGGGCGACAACGGGCAGGCGGGGGCTGCCAAGGAAAAGCCGCTCAAGATGCGCACACAAGGCGTCAACGTGTTTTACGGTGACAATCAGGCGCTCTCCGAGATTGATCTCGACATCCGTGAAAACGAGGTGACGGCGCTTATCGGGCCTTCAGGATGTGGCAAGTCCACTTATTTGCGCTGCCTCAACCGCATGAATGACACCATTGAGGGATGCCAGGTTGAAGGCACGGTGACGTTGGACGGCGAGAATATCTATGACCGTACAGTGGATGTAGTGCACTTACGCGCCCGTATCGGAATGGTCTTCCAAAAGCCCAACCCGTTCCCCAAGTCCATTTATGACAACGTAGCCTACGGGCCACGGATTCACGGGTTGGTGTCGTCACAGGATGCTTTAAATGAAATCGTCATGACCTCATTGACCAAGGCGGGATTGCTGGACGAAGTGCGCAACCGCCTGCATGAACCCGGTACTGGCCTTTCCGGCGGCCAGCAACAGCGCCTGTGCATCGCCAGGGCCATTGCTGTCAACCCGGAAGTAATTCTGATGGACGAGCCCTGTTCGGCGCTCGACCCCATCGCCACGGCACGCATCGAAGAGTTGATCGATGAACTCAGGAAAAATTACACCATCATCATCGTCACCCATAACATGCAGCAAGCGGCACGAGTGTCCCAGCGCACGGCTTTCTTTCATCTTGGTGTATTGGTGGAATTCGGAGATACGGAACGAGTGTTCACAAGCCCCCGTGATGAACGCACCCAAGGCTATATAACAGGACGTTTCGGCTAGAACTTATCGCTTCGGCTACCCTTTAAGGAACAAGACTATGGCCACACAACAACATATCGTTTCCTCCTATGACAAAGAGCTGGAGCACCTCAACGAGACTATCATGCGGATGGGCGGGATCGCCGGATCACAGCTCGACCAGGCCATGAAGTCCGTCCTCAAGCGCGACAGCGCCATGGCCAAAGAGGTGGTGGAAAGCGACTACAAGGTGGACGATCTCGAACACGAGGTGGCTACCTTTACCGTGCGCCTTCTGGCGCTACGCCAGCCCATGGCTGTGGACCTGCGTAATATTGTGGCGGCACTCAAAATTTCCAGTGATATCGAACGCATCGCCGATTATGCCTCCAACGTGGCCAAACGCTCCATTGCCCTTTCCCGGTTTCCCGAAATCAAACTTGTGCGAACCTTGCCACTCATGGGTCGCCAGGTACAGCAGATGTTCAAGGACGTCCTCGACGCCTATGCCCAGCGTAACGCGGCAAAAGCTATGCAGGTGTGGGGAAGCGATGAAGAGGTGGACGAGATGTATACCAGCCTCTTCCGCGAACTTCTAACCTATATGATGGAAGACCCACGAAGCATCACTGTCTGTACCCTTTTGTTGTTTATGGGTAAGAATCTGGAACGGGCAGGTGACCACATAACCAACATTTCCGAAAATATCTATTTCTTGGTTCACGGTAAGCCCGTGTATCAAGACCGCCCAAAATTTGAAGAAAGCTATTACCGGGTCATGAAACAGGCCGAAGACAACGCTGCCACTGAAAGCGGAAAGATAGCAAAAAAGGGAGCTAAAAAAGCACCCCGCAAAAAGTCCACAAAAAAGTAGGCGTCGCCCCCTGACGGCTGGCCTGCCCCGGCCTGAAACAATCGGGTGAGGTGAATAAAGCGAACTAGCCTGGTAGCGGGCGGCGCATGAGCCATATGAGCAACAGCAGCCCTGGAAGCGCAGCAGCGGTGGAAGCCATGAAAAAAGTAACCCAGCCCAATTCCTGCGCTGCCCAGCCCCCTCCCGAGGCCAACACCGTGCGCCCCAAGGCCATGACCGAAGACAGCAGCGCGTATTGGGTAGCCGAAAAGACGTGGCTGCACAAGCTCGAGAGGTAGGCAACGAAGGCCGCCGAGCCCATGCCGCCGGTGACATTTTCAATCCCAATGGTGGCCGCCAGAAGCCCTACGTCATGGCCCACCGTGGCCTGATACGCAAACATGAGGTTAGATAGCGCCTGCAGAATACCGCACAGAAGAAGGGTGCGGAAAATCCCCAGCCGGTAAACCATGGCACCGCCCACCACGATGCCCACCACCGTGGCCGCCACGCCGAAGATCTTGCTCACATTGGCAATTTCTATCTTGGTGAAGCCCATATCTACATAAAAGGGGCTGGCCATGACCCCGGCCAAGGCGTCACCGAACTTGTAGAACAGGATAAAAACCAGAATCACCATCCATTCGCCATGACGGCGCATGAAATCGGTAAAGGGCGCCACCACCGCCTCGTAAAGTTGCCGGGAAAAGGATGTTTTTACCTCCGCTGTAGCGCCGTTATCTGTCGGTTCCGGGGTAAACAGCACGGCGGCCATACCCACACAGACACAGGCTGCCATGGCCATATAGGCAAACGGCCATCCGCCATAGGTTGCGGCGTAAAGTGCACCCGCGCCCGAGACCAGCATGCCGCCGCGATAGCCTAGCTGCGTGGAGGCTGCGCCCGCACCCTGTTCGTGGTCGGCCAGAAGGTCGATGCGGAAGGCATCAATAACGATATCCTGGCTGGCGGAAAAAAAGGCCACCAACATTGCCAGCAGCGCGGTTTTTTCAAGATTGATGGTGGGATCGCTGTGCCCAAGTTCCACCAAGGTGGCCATGAGCGCGATCTGGGTCGTCAGCGCCCAGCTGCGCCGCCGCCCCAGCCTTCGCGTCAACCACGGGATACGTCCCCGATCCATCAGTGGTGCCCACAGAAATTTCAGGTTGTAGGCAATGCCCACCAGGGCAAAAAAGCCGATAGTGGTCAGCGAGATATTCGATTCGGCCATCCACACTGCCAAGGTAGCACCGGAGAGCGCTAACGGCAGGCCACTGGAAAACCCCATGAAAAAGATAGCGATGATGCGGCGGTCGCCGTAGACGGCGAAAGCCTCTTCCCAACCCCTAGCATCAAGAAAACTCTTAAAAGCCGCCATATCCTCCACTTTTCCCAAGTTTCAGAGCTTCCAGTAGCGCCCCTGTCGAATCAGTATGACTAGTAAATGCGACCCCGAATGCTGATGCCATTTCGAACCCGCAATCGTTCTGCTTGCGTTTATATCCGGCCCGTTTTTTTCGTTTTCCCTTCATCTGTCTCCTACTGCGGTTCTTTCATTTCTCAATCCGCAGGCAACAGGTCAGCGAGGGTAGTTTCGGGACGAGCGCCGAAATGGCTGATGATTTCCCCGGCGGCAAGAGAGCCAATATGACCGCAGGCGGCAAAATCTTTGTCCCGGGTATAGCCGAAAAGGAATCCTGAGGCATAGAGGTCGCCGGCTCCTGTGGTGTCTGTTACCTGGTCCACCGGGGCGGCATCGATGACATGCATTTCGTCACCGGCGGTGACAACCGAGCCCTTTTCGCTGCGGGTCAATGCCACGACTTCACACAGCCCCCGGGTGTGCTGAAGAGCATCGTCGAAATCTTTCGCCCCTACCAGGGCGGTGATCTCCACCTCATTGGCAAACAGGATATTTACATGGCTGCGAATGAAGGCGAGAAAATCTTCGCGGAAGGCGTCCACCAGGAAGGCGTCAGACAAGGTAAAGGAGACCTTGTTGCCGGCCCCGGCAGCGATTTGTACAGCCTTTATCAGAGCCTCGCGGCTGCTGTTGGAGGCCCACAGATATCCCTCGAGATATGTGACTCTGGCGGCGGCGATCAGGTCTTCGTTTATATCATCTGGTCCCAGTGCCACGCTGGCGCCGAGATAAGTTTGCATGGTGCGCTGGGCGTCAGGGGTAACAAAGATGAGACAGCGAGCTGTGGGCGCGCCGCTTGTGGCTAGCGTTGTGTCATAGCGCACCCCCGCAGCTTGGATATCGTGGCTGAAAATACCGCCAAGCTGGTCGTTGCGCACTTTGCCGACGAAGGCACCGTTCCCCCCTAGCGAAGCAAACCCAGCCATTGTATTGGACGCGGAGCCACCGGAAACTTCTACTGCCGGTCCCATTTCATCGTAGAGTTGCTGGGCCTGATCGACGTCCACAAGGGTCATAGCCCCCTTGGTAAGACCGTTTTTGACGAGAAAGGTTTCATCGGCGTGAGTCAGCACGTCTACCACCGCGTTACCGATCCCCACCAGGTCAAGATAGGCCTGCGCCATGACCAAGATCTCCTTTCATGCTCACGGGAACCGGCGCAGTATAGCCGCCGCACATGACCGCACAAGCGCGGTGGCAGCCCCTTCCTTGCATGGTGGACGCAGAACAGGTTATGGAAGGAGTGCCATGTTAGCCGCCCTCTCCAAGACCCTCGGCCAGATCACAGATCCCCGCATCCGCTCCATCCTGTGGAAGACGCTGCTGCTGGCGCTCAGCCTTTTCATCCTGTTGTTCATGGGGGTGGGGGTGGTGCTGTCCGAGATCCAGTTCTTCGCCATAGGCTGGCTTGAATCCACGTTGGAATTGCTGGGCGGCATCGCCACCCTGGTGCTGGCCTGGATCCTGTTTCCCAGCGTCGTGGTGCTGATCCTGAGTTTCTTCCTCGAGAACGTGGCCCAGGCCGTGGAAAACCGACACCATCCCGACCTCGGCCCGGCCCGGGTTCAGCCGTGGCGGGAAGTCGTAGTGATCGCGGTGAAATTTGCCCTCATCACCATCGTCCTCAACATCCTGGCGCTGCCCCTGTACATATTGCTTTATTTCGTAGGCATCGGGATCGTCCTCTATTACCTGTTGAACGGCTATCTGCTGGGGCGGGAATATTTCGAACTGGTTGCACTGCGCCGCCTAGAGGCCGAAGACGCCAATACCCTGCGCCAGGCCTTTTCAGGACAAATTGTGCTATGCGGCACCTTGATCGCCTTTCTTTCCAGCCTACCACTAATCAATCTTCTGGCCCCGGTAATTGGAATCATGCTCATGGTGCATACAGTGGCGGATTTGCGCCGAAAACACGAGGCGCGTCAGGCCTCCGGAAAAGGACCCTAAAGGGAACGAGAGGATAAGAAGCCATGGAAAGAGAGAGCAGAAGAAGCGGTTTTGTGTCAGGCCGGTGGTGTGGCATGGCTACCTTGGTGGTTTTCTTCCCCGCCGCCTGCACCAATCCGGACGTCCTCCAAACGATTACGCCCACGGACCCTGTCCTTCAAGACGAAGCCTTGGCAGCACCAGAAGAGGGCCCGTCCCCACCGCCGCAAAAGCCGCTCGACAAGCGGGTAGTGGAGCTTCTCGATCGCGGGCCAGACCTTTTGATCGGCGTTGGCCGCAATCAGCTTACCGCCTATCTGGGTACACCCGCCTTGGTCCGCCATGACGCTCCGGCCGAGATATGGACTTACCAGAGCCAGATATGCCATCTCGATCTTTTTCTTTACAGTTCTGAACAATGGCGGCACGATCTGCGGGAGCGGGAACGCCGGCAAGAGACAGATTCAGATTATCGCGTCACCTATTACGAGGTTCGCAGCTCAAACGGAAAGGTGGCTCCTAGTGGGCGCTCTTGCGTCTCCACTCTCATTACCGCTCGTGAGTCGGTCTGATTCCAGCCGTTTTCTTTATTATAAGATCTTTTCACGGTAGCCGCAGATGTCACGGATAATGCAGTCTTCACAGTCGGGTTTGCGCGCCTTGCATACGTAGCGGCCATGCAGAATAAGCCAGTGATGGGCATGACGTCGCGCCAGTTCTGGCACTGCCTTTTCCAGCCCCTTTTCCACCACCAGCGGCGTTTTCCCCGGGGCCATACCGGTTCTGTTGCAGACCCGAAACAGGTGTGTGTCCACAGCCATGGTAGGCTGGCCGAAGGCGGTGTTGAGCACCACATTAGCGGTTTTGCGGCCGACCCCGGCCAGCGCCTCCAGTTCTTCGCGGTTTTGTGGCACCTCGCCCGAATGGTGCACAATCAGGGCTTCGCTTAGTTTGATGATGTTCTTGCCCTTGGTGTTATAGAGCCCGATGGTGCGGATGTGGCGTTTCAGCCCCGCTTCGCCCAGTTTCAGCATCTTTTGTGGGGTGTCGGCCACGGCGAACAGAGCTGGTGTCTCTTTATTGACGCTTTTGTCGGTGGCCTGAGCGGAAAGCACCACCGCCACCAGAAGCGTATAGGGATTTGTGTAGAACAGTTCCCCCTTTGGCTCGGGAGTGTTGGCGGCGAAGCGCCGAAACATTTCTTCGATAGCCGTCTTTTTCATCACCGCAGGCACAATTTTTGATTGTCGGAACGTGCCCTAGGGCGCTTCCAGGGCTGATGCCTCACTTACGGTTGCGTCCCTCGGCGAGGTGCCTTCCTCAAGGGGCAGTTTGCCTTCAAGCTGGTTTAGAAGTTCCGCAAAGGTAAGGAAATTCTTCCTGGCTTTCTCCCACATGTCCAGGGCCATCGCCGATGTTCCCTTATCATAGCCGGACTCCTCCAGCAGATTCTGGCTTTCATAGAGGTAAGAGGCTGAGATCATGAAGTAATCGTGCACCGACTTCAGGTCTTCACTATTCCCTGGCAGGCGCATTTTTTCCAGGCTCCGAAGGCTGCCGATACGTTCCACGTAGCCCTTCATGGTTTCTTCCGCTGCAATATAATCGTCGCTATCAAGCACAGCCTGCTCTTTGTGAAAAGCGCTGATCATGCGGCCGTAGAGCACCAGCGCCTCAGCCAGCGCCTCGTGGCGGTCGCTTATGGACTGGGCGTATTTGGTAGCGTCCTCCTCTTTAGAACCGCACCCCGCCGCCAGAACTACGGCGAGGATAACAAGCAGGGGACGGAAACCAGAGAGAAAACGGGGCATGGATTCTCCTAGTAAAAAAGAACCAAAGGGTGTGGGCGATCGACAAGCTAAGCCGGAGACACCATAGGTTTGCCGGGCCAGATCCTGCAACCCAAAACGCACACATCTTCCTATGAATCGTTGTTCATCCTCGAGTCGCGTGCGCGGATACGGATCAGTCTCCCAGCCCGAGAACGTCTTTCATGCCGTAGAGGCCGGGGTCGCGACCCAGAGCCCAGAGGGCGGCGGAGAGCGCGCCCCTGGCGTAGATCCGGCGGTCACCGGCGCGATGGGTCAACTCCACCCGTTCCCCCTCGTCGGCGAAAATCACCGAATGGTCGCCCACCACGTCACCTCCACGTAGGACAGCAAAACCAATATCACCGTCGTGCCGTGCCCCGGTCTGTCCGTCGCGTGAGATCACGGATACGGTGTCAAGATCAACCCCGCGTCCCGCCGCCGCCGCTCGGCCCAGTTCCAGTGCCGTTCCTGAAGGTGCATCTGCTTTGTCACGGTGGTGAAACTCGAGGATTTCGACATCGAAGTCATCGCCCAGAATCCCGGCCACGCGCTGCGTCAGTGCGAATAACAGGTTAATACCGAGGCTCATGTTGGGGGCCTTGACGATGGGTGTTTTTTCGGCCGCACGGGTCAGCACTGCCTCGTCTTTGGCGGAAAATCCAGTGGTGCCGATCACGTGCACGGTGCCGGTCTCCGCTGCTACCGCCGCATGGGCAAGGGTCGCCTCCGGCGTAGTGAAATCGATCACCGCCTGGGACGACCCAAAGAGACACGTTACATCCTCGGAGACGGTAATTCCCAAGGGGTCGAGACCAACAATCTCGCCGGTATCGCCGCCGATACAGTCGTGCTCCGGCGCCTCGCTTGCCGCCGCAAGCCGCACCCCAGACGTGGTGCAAATTTCCCGTACTAGCATGCGGCCCATACGCCCGGAAACACCGGCAACACCGATAGCTACCTCAGTCACGTTTCTTTCCTCCATCACGGGACTCATGGAACGGGCTCTCTCCTAAAAAACAGAGGCCCGCGTGGCTCGCAGTTTACCTACGTCAGCAGGCGGGCACAAACCTTAAGCCGCCGCGCAACATAAAGCCGTGGTGACAGAAAACCGCAAACAACCAAGAAATAAAGATGAAATTAGAAGAGGGAGTCAGTCCTTGAGGTCTTCCCATAATTCCTTGACGTGGGTGAAGAATCCTTCTGATTCCGGGCTGGTTTTTTCGGGGCTACCGGACTTGTTGAATTCCCTAAGAAGTTCCTTTTGCTTCTTGGTGAGATTCATGGGTGTCTCGACGATGGCTTGGACAAACATGTCGCCATGCATCTTGCTGTTGAGCGTCGGCATCCCTTTGCCCTTCATGCGGAATTGGTGGCCCGACTGTGTGCCTGAAGGGATTGTGACACGCACTCGGCCGCCGTCCACGGTAGGCACCTCGATGGTGCCGCCAAGAGACGATGTCACCATGGGAATAGGAACGCGACAATGGACTTCCGTGCCATCCCTCTGGAAAATGCGGTGGGGCTTAACCGAGAGGAAAAGATAAAGATCCCCTGCCGGAGCCCCGTTCATGCCCGCCTCGCCTTCCCCGCTGAGCCGAATGCGGGTGCCGTCCTCTACACCCTTAGGAATGTTAACCGAAAGGGTCTTTTCTTTGGCCACCCGGCCGTCACCGCTGCAATCCTTGCAGGGTTTGTCAATCTTGTGGCCGCGGCCACGGCAGGAAACACAAGTACGTTCCACGGTGAAGAAGCCCTGCTGAGCGCGCACCTTGCCATGGCCATGGCAGGTAGGACAAGCCACCGGCTGCGCCCCACTTTCACCGCCGCTGCCGTGGCAAGTGTCACAGGTCACGGATGTGGGCACACGGATGGTGGTCTGTTTGCCTTTGAAGGCCTCAACAAGCGAAATTTCCATGTTGTAGCGCAAGTCGCTGCCCCGCGCCGCTGCTCCGCGTTGCCTCCCGCCACCCCCTGCAAAATCGCCGAACATTTCATCGAAAATGTCGGCAAAGCCGCCAGAGAAATCGAACCCTCCGGGATGCGCACCGGGACCGCCGGGACCGCCAGCCTCAAAGGCGGCGTGGCCGAAACGATCGTAGGCCGCACGTTTGTCCTCATCACTAAGAACCTCGTAAGCCTCGCTAATGTTTTTAAACTTTTGTTCGGTGTCTTTGTCGCCAGGATTTTGGTCGGGGTGGTATTTCATAGCCAGCTTACGGTACGACTTCTTGACGTCGCCTGCACCTGCGTCTCGGCCAACGCCGAGTATGTCATAATAATCCTGTTTGGCCATGACCTAACCGGTGTTACCGCCTGCCTCTTGAAATTTCGCCGCAACCCCCAAAAACCGGAGGCCGCGGCGAAATATTTCCCCTGACGCACTCATAACAAAAACCCTGACGTAATCGCTTGACTTAAGCAGACTTCTTTTTATCGCTGTCTCCGGCGTCACCATTTTCGGTGTCAGAATCGTTACTTTCGGCGGCAGGTTCTTTATCACCGTCGCTAACTTCCTCGAATTCGGCATCCACCACCGTAGCGTCTTCCCCGGTGCCGGAATCGCTTTTGTCACCTTCCTGCGACGCCCCGTCTGCCGTCGCAGCAGCTTCGGCCTGGCTTGCTTTGTACATGGCCTCGCCCAGCTTCATAGCCGACTGTGACAGGGCCTCCACTTTTTCATTTATGGCGGTGGCATCCTCACCTTCCTTAACTTCGCGCAGAGCTTCCATATCGGTCTTAATGACCTCACGTTCATCCTCAGAAATCTGGTCGCCAAATTCCTTGAGATTTTTTTCGGTTATATGGAGGAGGGACTCCGCTTGGTTGCGGGCTTCCACTTTCTCACGCAACTTCTTATCCTCACTGGCGTGTTCCTCAGCCTCTTGGACCATTTTCTCTATGTTTTCATCGGTGAGTCCACCAGAGGCCTGGATGCGGATTTGTTGCTCCTTACCAGTGGCTTTGTCTTTGGCTGAAACATTGACGATACCGTTGGCGTCGATATCGAAGGTAACTTCAATCTGCGGCACGCCGCGCGGCGCTGTGGGCAAGCCCACAAGGTCGAATTGCCCCAGCATCTTGTTGTCGGCAGCCATTTCACGTTCCCCTTGGAAAACGCGGATGGTCACCGCCGTTTGGTTATCCTCGGCGGTGGAGAAAACCTGGCTCTTGCGTGTGGGGATGGTGGTGTTGCGTTCGATGAGGCGGGTGAATACGCCGCCTAGGGTTTCGATGCCGAGAGAAAGTGGCGTCACATCGAGAAGCAGCACATCCTTCACATCACCCTGAAGGACGCCGGCCTGGATGGCCGCGCCCATGGCCACCACCTCGTCTGGATTGACGCCGCGATGGGGGTCGCGTCCGAAAAAAGTTTTCACGGTTTCGATGATCTTAGGCATGCGGGTCATGCCGCCTACAAGAATCACTTCGTTGATTTCACCGGCACTAACCCCAGCATCCTTCAGCGCCGATTTACAGGGTGCGATGGTCTGTTCCACAAGATCATCCACTAGGGTTTCGAACTTGGCACGGGTGAGTTTGATGTTGAGGTGCTTGGGCCCCGACTTGTCGGCGGTGATGAAGGGTAGGTTGACCTCGGTTTGCTTTGCGGTAGAGAGTTCTATCTTGGCCTTTTCCGCAGCTTCCTTTAGGCGCTGAAGAGCCAGTTTGTCCTTACGCAGGTCGATACCTTGTTCCTTCTTGAACTCGGCGGCTAGATAATCAATGACACGCTTGTCGAAATCCTCGCCACCGAGGAAAGTGTCACCGTTAGTGGACTTAACCTCGAACACGCCATCGCCGATTTCCAAGAGCGAGATATCGAAGGTGCCTCCGCCGAGATCAAACACGGCGATGAGGCCGCTTTTCTCTTTCTCAAGCCCGTAGGCGAGCGCCGCGGCGGTGGGTTCATTGATGATACGCAGAACCTCCAGCCCCGCGATCTTTCCAGCATCCTTGGTGGCCTGACGCTGGGAATCATTGAAATAGGCCGGCACAGTGATGACCGCCTGCTCCACCGTCTCGCCGAGGTGGCTCTCGGCAGTTTCTTTCATTTTTTGCAAAATAAAAGCGCTAATCTGGCTCGGAGAGTAGGGTTTACCCTGGGCTTCGATCCATGCATCGCCGTTTTCACCGCTAACGATAGAATAAGGAACCATGCCTTTGTCTTTTTCCACCATAGGATCATCGAAGCGGCGGCCGATCAGACGCTTGATGGCAAATAGTGTGTTTTCCGGGTTAGTCACACCCTGGCGCTTGGCGGGCTGGCCCACAAGGCGCTCTCCCTCGCCGGTGAAAGCCACCATGGAAGGTGTTGTGCGCGTGCCTTCTATATTTTCGATCACATTAGGATTCTTGCCGTCCATAATGGCAACACAAGAATTTGTGGTCCCTAGATCAATGCCGATTACCTTGCTCATATTTGTCCTCTTAACAGCAAACAGGCCCCGAGCTTTGCTGACAAAAAATGCCGGGGGGGGAACTCTTCGGTTGCAGTGACGCTCAATTGAATTGGAAGATTATATAAGCAACGGGAGACACCCCCGCAAGAGCACCGGAAGGATTAAAAATCCCCAGATTTTTACTCTATATTCGTCAGATTGTAGTATCCACGCTTTCTTCGTTGAGCTTGCCTTTGGCCACACCCACCATGGCCGGGCGCAGCAACCGATCATGTAGCAGATAGCCCGGCTGCACTACCTCCACCACGGTGCCGGGTGGACAGTCTGTGTTTTCCACTTCGTACATGGCCTGGTGAAACTCGGGATCGAATTTCTCGTCTAAGGGTTCGATCTTGCGGATATCGTGGTTGTCGAAGGCTGAGAGAATCTCACGTTCGATGGCTTCCACCCCAGCAGCGAAAGCTTCCAGCGTCTCGTCTTGCTTGCGAACTTCGGGGCTGATGCTGTCCAGGGCACGCTGTAGATTGTCGGCGGCGTTGAGAAGATCACGGGCGAAGGCAGTGGCAGCATATTTGGCCTTTTCTTCCAGTTCGCGGGCAAAGCGGCGACGCAGGTTTTCCATATCGGCCCGGGCGCGAAGAAGTTTGTCCTCAAGCTCGGCAATCTGAGTTTCGGGGTCCTTATCCTCCTCGCCAGATTCTTTTGCTCCGGTTTCGTCGGTCGCGGTGGCTTTTTCCACTAGATCTCCATCCTCACCAGATTGCGGGGATGTTTCCGGAGTCTCGCCGGTGCCGGGAGCTGCTTTGTCCGCAGTGGTGGATTCTTTTTCAGAAGCCTTAGAAGGTGTTCTATCGTTTGTTTCTTCTGCCATCTTGCCTGGCTTGTTCCTTGGTGTCATAGTTCTTCTCTCCGTTTCTCATCCCAACATGCGGCCCACGAGCTGTGCCGTATAATCCACCATGGGAATAATCCGCGCGTAATTGATCCGTGTCGGGCCGACAACGCCGATAGCACCAATAACCCGTTGTTTGTCATTACCGAAGGGTTTCACGATCATGGAACAGCCCGACAGACTGAACAAACTGTTCTCGGAGCCGATGAATATCTGCACGCCTTCGGCGTTTTCGGCAGCCTGCAGTAGGCCAGTCAGGGTTTTGTTAGTTTCCAGCGCCTCAAGAAGGATGCGGATGTGTTCCAGGTCCTCAATGACAGTGACGTCTTCCAGCAGCTTAGATTGACCGCGAACAATAAGGCGGGGTTCCCCCGCCTCCCCGCCCCAAGTGGCTACACCGGCCTCCACCACGTCGGCTGAGAGATCGTCGAGCTGGGTTTTGTGTTCCCGAATTTCCTCGAGAATTTCGTCGCGTACCTCGCTGAGCGTGCGTCCAGCAAGCCTGGCATTAAGATAATTCCTAGCGTCGGTCAGGGTCGAGGGCATCATGCCCAAGGGAATGTCAATGATACGGTTTTCTACCAAGCCATTATCTGCCACCATGATAACAAGCGCTCTCGCCTCTCCCAGATGGACGAACTCTACATGTTTTAGCGCCCGTTCCGTTTTCGGTGCCAGAACCAAGCTTGCGCACCGGGACAGGCCCGAGAGCATTTCGGTGGTTTCTTCGAAAATCTCCATGGAGTTGCGATCCGAGGTGTGACAGCTACTTTCGATTCTGGCGCGGTCTTCCTGCGCCAGTGGTCCCAGTTCTAATAATCCGTCCACAAAAAGACGCAACCCCGCTTCCGTAGGAAGCCGTCCGGAAGATGTGTGGGGAGCACAGAGCAAGCCAACATCCTGGAGATCGGCCATGACGCTGCGAATGGAAGCCGGAGACAGGATACCTTCCATCTGTTTCGCCAGTGTCCGCGAACTCACCGGATCACCAGTGCTCACATAGTTGTCGACGATGAGACGGAATATCTCACGGGAACGTTCATTAAGTTCACTTACCGGGGCGCATCCGCCTTCGCTGTTTTTTTTCACTGCTATCCCTATTCGCTCGTCTTTTCGCTTGCCCGTCGACTTATCCGTTCACCTCACTAGGCGAAAAAGGAGGAAGAAAAACCATGATGTTAACCACTATGATAGGGTGTGGGGGCCGTTTACGAAATGGATATGTAATGAGTGAATACCAGGGCGTCAACGGCCTGTCCCGCCATTGTCTGTAAAGACGGGCCATAAAGAATGGGTTGTTTCCTTACGGTGGGCTGGACGGCGCAGCGTCAGCACGCTAGCGTCCCTTTCTAGGCGTTTCCGGATGTCACGTCTATCCACTCCTATGAAGGAACTCTCATGCGTCCCTCCGGCCGAGCATCTGATAAAATGCGCCCCGTTTCCCTTGAAACCAGCGTCAGCAAATATGCAGAAGGCTCCTGCCTAACCTGTTTCGGCGACACCCATGTGCTATGCACCGCTAGTATCGAAGACACCGTACCGCCGTGGATGCGCAATTCTGGAAAAGGATGGGTGACAGCGGAATACGGCATGCTGCCACGATCTACCGACAGCCGCACCGACCGCGAAGCGGTGCGCGGCAAACAAACCGGCCGCACCCAAGAAATCCAGCGCCTTATCGGCCGCAGCCTACGTGCTATTACTGACTTGAAGGCCATGGGCGAGATTCAGGCGCGCGTGGACTGCGATGTTCTCCAAGCCGACGGCGGCACCCGCACTGCCGCCATCACCGGTTCCTACGTAGCACTTTATCAGGCCTTCGAGAAAGTGGCCCGCACCGGGCTGGTTAAGGACATTCCCCTAGCCGGAGAGGTGGCCGCAGTGTCTTGCGGTATCTTCGAGGAAAATTGTGTTCTCGATCTCGACTATGCTGAGGACAGCGTCGCCCAAACTGACGCAAATTTCATCTTTACTGGTGACGGCAAGCTTATCGAGATTCAGTGCACAGCAGAAACGAATCCCTTTTCCAGGGATGACCTCACCACCATGTTGGACCTAGCACAGAAGGGTGCTGGAGAGTTATTCCACCTGCAGCACCAGGCTCTAGGGCTCGACTAAGCCTGAGCGGCCCTGCCCCGACTGAGAAAGTCATGACGCGGCGCTTTACTGAAAAACAGCTTATCATCGCTAGCCACAACTCGGGCAAGGTGCAAGAAATCGCCTATCTGCTCTCTTCTTTCGGTGTGGAGGTGGCTTCGGCCGCCGAGTTTGGCCTTTCCGAGCCCGAGGAAACCGGGACCACCTTTGCCGAAAATGCGATTCTTAAGGCCCGCACAGCAGCGCTAGCCTGCGGCCTACCCACTCTGGCTGATGATTCCGGTCTTTCCGTGGATGCACTGGACGGAAGACCTGGCATTCATTCCGCTCGCTGGGCCGGGAAGGAACGCAATTTTGTCGCCGCCATGGAGCGTCTGGAACTGGAGATGAAGGAAACAGCTAACCGCCGAGCTCGGTTTGTCTGTGCTCTGGCGCTGGCCTGGCCCTGGAAAAAGAAAAAATGGCCGAAAACCGTTCCAGAAACAGAGGTTTTCGAGGGCATGGTAGAGGGCACCTTGGTGTTTCCGCCGCGTGGCGACAAGGGGTTCGGCTATGATCCGGTCTTCGTTCCCGACGGATATGACATCACTTTTGGTGAAATGGTGGCGGAGAAAAAACACACTATTAGCCACCGCGCTGACGCCTTTACCAAGCTGGTAGCAGGATGTTTTAAAAACTAAAATGCTCCCACGTCCAGTTCGTTCTAGGCACAAAACAGAAACCGCTGCCATAGAAGACCTTCATGGGACGGCTTCTGGAGTCGTTGCAATGGATAAACGCGACTTTGGTCTCTATATCCACTGGCCCTTCTGCCTTTTCAAGTGCCCATATTGCGATTTTAACAGTTACGAGGCGGCGGACACCGATCACCCGCGCTGGCGCCGCGCTTTACTGAGCGAACTTGACCATATGGCGGAGCGGATAAACGTTTGCGGCACAAAGCGTCCTCTTACCAGCGTCTTTTTTGGCGGGGGCACACCTTCTCTTATGGAAGCGGGCAGTGTGGCGGCGCTCATTGAGAGCGCCGATAGTAATTTTGGTATGACACGGGACGTGGAGATTACCCTGGAAGCCAACCCCACCTCAGTTGAGGCTAGGCACTTTGCCAATTTTCGTGCCGCGGGGGTGAACCGGCTGTCTTTGGGCATTCAGGCACTAGATGACAGAGCCCTAGCCTTCCTCGGACGTGGCCACGACAAGGCCCAGGCCCTAGAGGCACTGACCCTGGCGAAGCGGATTTTTCCTAACTATAGCTTTGATCTAATCTATGCCCGGCCCGGGCAGACCCTCGCCGCCTGGCGGACAGAGCTGGGACAAGCTCTAGCCCTGGCAGACGATCACCTCTCCCTATATCAGCTCACTCTCGCCTTGGGCTCGCCTTTGGCCGCCCAGATCAAAGTTAGTGACTTTGTCTCCTCCACTAAATCCAATGCCACAGCCCTATACGAGGCTACTCAGGAAATAACAGCAAAAGAGGGAATGCATGCTTACGAAATTTCCAACCACGCTAGGAAAGGCTCGGAAAGCCGTCATAATCTCACCTATTGGCGCTATGAAGATTATGCGGGGATTGGCCCCGGCGCCCACGGTCGCCTCCTTCTGGCTTGCGGAACAACAATTGAAGACCCTGCAAGCAAGACTTCAGGTGTAACTGTTCGCAAAAGGCCCTTCCGAGATCGACTCAAAACAGCTCTGCGTCAAATCCCCACTCCCGAGAAATGGCTAGCAGTGGTGGAAAAAACAGGCCATGGCACTCTGGAAGAGGCCCCCCTTGATGCAGCCCAGCTCCGCACAGAAATACTGTTGATGGGACTGCGGCTAAGCACGGGGATAAACCGCACCAGGTTCCGCGAAATCACAGGAGAAACACTAGAGGACGCTCTCAACCAGAAGTCACTCAATAAATTAATTTTCAATGAATTTCTACTTCTTGACGAAGAGGGGCTGCGGGCAACGACACAAGGTCGGCAACGGCTGGACTCAGTGCTGGCGGCACTTTTGAACTAGGGGTGCGTTTCTTACATCTTCATAAAACCCTACTCAAAAGAATCTGGTGCCGGGCTCATCACCAGAGGCCGGCTACGGCGCATTTCTAGCACCGCCAACCCTCGTTCCGCTACGCCGTTGGATTTGAAACGGAAAATGCCGTCGAGGCCTGCGAAACCGTTGGGTGCCGCCAAGGCAGCAACAGAAAAGTCGGGCCCACCGGGAGAGCGTGCCAGTACCGCCGCTAAGGCCGCCGCATCATAAGCAAGAGTCGCCAAGTGAGGTGGATAGCGGCCGTATATCTCCTTAAATTTCTTTAAAAAATCTACCCGCATATGTAATGGAGGGGCGGCAAACCAGCCCCCCGCCAGGGCCGGTTCCGTACCCAACGTGGAATCATCCCACTGAGTCGTGCCTAGCAGGCGTACCTTGGGCATGTCGATGTCGAAGAAAGGCAGCAGAGGGGCGACGGTACGCAGCAGGTCACCCCCGGCAGGCAGCAGGACCGCATCGAAAGGAAGTTCTCCCAGAGTATCCAGTTTCTCAAGTCGCTTCAGTGCTTGACGCGATACTTCGTCATCGCGCTCCTCCAGAACTTGGCGCTGCTTTTCCAGATTATCACGGCGACGGTCGTAGTCGGCGAAGTGGCGGACCACTGTTGAAACGTCCGGGGAACCCGGGGAAAAGTTGGCCACTTCCACTACCTTCCCGCCATGTCGCGCTACCGTTTCGCGCAGGGCCTGGACGGCGCGGCGGCCATAGGGCGTATCGGGCACAAGGGCGGCAAAACGCAACAGACCGCGGGAACGGGCGAACGCTACTACACGTTCGATTCCGTCTCGAGGCAAAAATCCCATCAGGAACACGCCGTTTCCGGCCACTGAACGATCCGTGGAAAAAGCCACTACAGGCACGCCTTTTTTTCGCGCTTGTGGTGCCACAGCGGCCACGGAGGCGGAATAGAGCGGCCCTAAGATGATCTCTACATCTTTGCTTAAGGCTTGCTTGGCGGCACGGCGTGCGCCAGCGGGCGTTCCGGAGGTGTCGAAAGGAAGCAGCGAAAAATTCTCTTCCGCTAGATCGAAAAGTGCCATTTCCGCCCCATGCATCATAGCGTTACCCAAGGCCGCGTGGGGTCCCGACAGGGGCAGCAGAATAGCGACCCGGATCAAATCATAGACACCGGGTGGTGGAATAAGACGAATCCTTCCCGGAGGCAGGCGTGTTTCTTCTATCCGTTTGGTATCTTCCTCTTCTTTCGCCATGGCGGCGAGCGAGACCTCAGGCGGAGCTGCAGACTGGAATTCAGGCGTGCCCTGCGCTGTCGAGGAAACCGGAGGTAGAGGTTCTGTAGTTTTTGCTTCGGGGATATTTTCCGTCGTAGAAGTCGTCTTCTCTTGCGGGCTTTTAAGAAGGTCCGGTAGTATTTTTCCCTCGCAGGCGACCATAACAAACAGACACACCGCCAGCGCCAGCGCCCCACCAGCGCGAATAACGATCTGCTCCGGAACCAATGGAGAAAATGGGCGAATAGAATGAGGAAAGCGAGGGAATCTAAGTGTCTGCAACGCGGAAACAATCTCCAGAAGGCAAAGGGACCCAGACCCGAGGAGAGATCTGGGCACCAAAGCCTACTGACAGCACAGCACGAAGTAAACCGGCGGTGTCTTCGGGAATTTTCCCCGGTCTAATCTTGGTAGCCACCCCCATCGGCAACGCCGCCGACATTACGCTGCGGGCACTTGATGCCTTGCGCCAGGCAGATGCGATCGCTTGTGAGGACACCCGAGTCACGCGCAAGCTGCTGACTATACATCGTATCGCTACCCCCACCCTGGCCTATCATGAACACAATGCGACCCGCGTGCGGCCCCGCATTCTGAAGCGTCTGCGCCAAGGAGAAATTATTGCCCTGGTGACAGATGCA
Source organism: Alphaproteobacteria bacterium (assembly GCA_030739855.1). GTDB lineage: Bacteria > Pseudomonadota > Alphaproteobacteria > UBA11136 > UBA11136 > UBA11136. The sequence continues at coordinate 63,090 of JASLYJ010000001.1, forward strand.
GGTATGCCGTTGATATCCGACCCCGGCTTTGGACTGGTGCGAGCTTGCCTAGACACGAGCCTCCCAGTAACGGTGGTGCCCGGCGCTTCTGCCTCGCTAGCAGCACTTGTACTTTCCGGCCTGCCCAACGACCGTTTCCTCTTCGCCGGTTTCCCGCCCACCAAGGTTGCAGCACGGAAAACTTTTCTCGACGGTCTCAAAGATGCTGAAGCAAGCCTAATTTTCTATGAATCCTCGCGCCGGCTAGCGGCCTCCCTCAAAGACATGGCTTCCGTGCTGGGATCAAGGCAGGCTGCTGTCGCCCGAGAACTTACCAAATTCCATGAAAATGTGCACCGCGCCTCCCTGGCGGAACTAGCAGCCGCCTACGGCCGTGACGGACCGCCCAAGGGGGAGATCGTGATCGTCGTCGCCCCGCCAGAACCCGATGAGGACCGGGAACAGGAGAATCAGGTGCGAGAACTTCTGGTGCTGGCCCTGCGGGAACACAGCCTGCGCGACGCCGTCGCCGCCGTATCCCGCATCACTGGAGCCCCCCGCAGCAAGGTTTATAACCGAGCGCTGGCCCTTAAGGGATGTGAGCCCAGCGCGGAGGATCCATGACGGGGCTCTTTCTTCCGCCGTGTCATACCAATGCTGCTTAGATCGAAAGTCAGTAACGGTGAAGAATGATCGTAAGGAAGGCTGGGCTTTGCTTTTAAAATCCGATATTCATTCCAGGATTAGCTTCCGAATTTATTCTGAGATTTCTGGGTAATAACAGATCCATGAAACTTCTTTTCACCCTTCTTTTCCTGCTGACTCTTTCTTCTCTTCTTTCGGCCTGCACTACCACCGCAGGAGCTAGCGCCACCGCTGGCGCCGCCGCCGTACAGGAACGGGGACTAGGCGGCGCCATTGACGATTCTGCCATCTACACAAAAATCTGGAAACTGTGGCTAGATACGGATCCCCATCTTTTTCTTGAGGTGGGGCTGGACGTGCATGAAGGCAGGGTCCTGCTTACCGGCATCGTCGACAGTCCACAGAATCGACTTGATGCGGTGCGGCTGGCCTGGCAGGTGGAAAACGTGCGTCAGGTGATCGACGAGATCCAGATCATGGACGAGGGTAGTGTTCTCGATTACACCCGCGACATCTGGATCACTGCCCAGCTGCGTGCGAAAATCACCTTCGATTCTGAAATCCTTGCTATTAATTACAGTATCGAGACTGTCAACAAGGTGGTCTATCTTATGGGCATTGCCCAAGGTGAGGCGGAGCTCAATCGGGTTATCCGCTATGCCCGCAATCTCGCCTATGTGAGGAAAGTAACAAGCTATGTGCGCATCAAGTCTAAACGACTTCCCGGCACTTAGGGCGGAATACGAGGTTCCGTTACCACGGTGTGACGGAAAACAGGAATCGGTATGACCTTAACCGTCGCCCTTCAGATGGACCCGCTGGAGTCAATCGATATCAGCACCGACAGCAGTTTTGTCCTTGGGCTGGAAGCCCTGCGCCGGGAGTATAAATTATACCACTACCTGCCCCGCCATATGAGTTTCACAGGCGGGAGGGGCGAAGGAAACGGTAGCGCGCAGATTTGCGCGCGTGCACGAGCACTGACCCTACGCCGTGAGAAAGGCAATCACGCCACGCTAGGCGTTTTCGAAATCCGTGAACTTGCAGAATTTGACGTTATCCTCATGCGTCAGGACCCACCCTTCGACATGGCCTATATCACGGCCACCCACATGCTCGAGCGCATTCATCCCGCCACTTTTGTGGTTAATGATCCTATCGAAGTGCGTAACGCCCCGGAAAAGTTGTTTGTCTCCCATTTCGGCGACCTCATGCCACCGACCTTGATCTCTTCCTCCTGTGACGAGATTGCCGCCTTCCGTGCAGAATACAAGGACCTCATCGTCAAACCATTGTTCGGTAACGGTGGCTCCGGGGTTTTTCATATAGGTCCTGATGACGAGAATCTCTCGGCCCTGATCGAGATGTTCACCGGACGGAGTAACGAGCCTATTATCGTCCAACGCTACCTTCCACAAGTGCGCGAAGGCGATAAGCGCATCATCCTTATCGACGGAAAAGCTGCCGGTGCCATCTCCCGCGTGCCCGTCGCCGGAGAAGCCCGCGCCAACCTTCACGCCGGGGCCAACGCCGCCTGCGCCGAGTTGAGTTCCCGTGACCAAGAAATCTGTGCGCACATTGGCCCGGCACTGAAGGAGAGGGGTCTCATTTTCGCCGGCATCGACGTAATTGGTGACTATCTTACGGAAATCAACGTCACCTCACCCACAGGATTGCAAGAAATCAACCGCTTCGACGGACTTTCCGGCGACGACACTCTAGAGGCCCGCATCTGGAACGCCATCGAGGCCCGGCTCAAAGCCACACGCTAGGGAACAAGGCGAAACCCGGCCACACTCATAAAACGGGATAACGCGGGGTTGCCTCCGTGTTTGGGATCTGTGCCGTCAATGTGACCCGAGCCTTTTCTTAATCACCACCTTAAGTGATTCCTTATTCATCATGCTCCTAAGTGCCTCTTCCACGCCCTCGATGGGCCGCTCGCTGGACAGCAGAAGGTCAACATTAAGGCTGGAATCGGCCAGAAGGTTAAGCGCGGTTTTAATGGTGTCTGGCCGGTGGTGGTAGGTGCTTTTGATGGTAAGTTCGTTGTAGTGGATCTGATAAGCGTCGAGGGGAATGATCGTGCCCGGTGGGCAGCCTCCAAAAAAATTGACCGTTCCCCCCGGTCGTACAGATGCAACAACATCCAACCACACCTCCGGAACTCCAGTAGCATCGATAGCTACTGTGGCACCTTTTTTATCTTGCGTTTTGGTGCGTATCTCTTCCGCCTGACCGCCGCCGCGGTCGATTTTGAAAACCTCGGAAGCACCTAACTTTTTGCCCACACCAAGACGATCAGCATTGGGATCGGCGAGCAAGACCCGATGCCCCTCCGAAGCAAGCACCGCTACGAAAAGCAGACCGATGGGGCCTGCGCCGAAAATCAAGACTTCCGTCTCCCCGGATCTACCTTGATGTGGAAGGTCGCAGGCAAAAATAGGTGGGGGAAGGTTGCATGCATTGAGTCCGTGTATTACGCAGCCAAGAGGCTCCGTCATGGCCGCTCTCTCAAAAGAAAGGCCCTCAGGAATAAGATGGGTATTGCGCTGGACAAATCGTTCCGGGATGAGCAGAAATTCCGCATAAGCGCCGTTAATGTAATGGAGATCTTCGCACAAGTTTTCCTTCTCCTCCAGGCAGGGACCACAAACCTCGCAGGGAGCGGAATTAACCACCACCACCGCATCCCCGGGGGAAAATGCGACGACATCCTCGCCCACGGCGGCAACACGGCCCGCCATTTCGTGGCCGAACAGAGTAGGCACCTTAAGCATGCGGGAATGACCGCCGTACCGAAAAACCTTAACGTCAGTGCCACAGGTGGTGGCGGCTTCCACGCTGAGAAGAATGTCGCGTGGCCCAGGCTGGTCGATGGGAACCTCGCGGATTTCTAGCTGTTCGGGACCCAGCAACACCGCGCCACGCATTGTTTCCTGAATTTCCATTATGCCTCCGAGCCGAGCCTAGAGGGTGTAAACAGTACCTTCAAGGCCTGGCGGGCGCGCACCAGCGAGACGCCATGCTGAAAATCGTTAAGTGGCATCTTGTGAGTAACGAGTGGCGAGGGGTTGAGATCACCTTTATCGATGAGTTCAAAGATTTGCCCCTGTTCCTTCACCGCTGCCGAATAAGTGCCCACGATCCGTCGCTCATACTTGAACAAGTCATTGAGATTGAACCCGGCCCTGGCTTCATCCGGAGCATGAGCGAACAGAACCACGGTGCCGCCTTGGCGGGTAAGTTCAAGGCCCGCTTCCAGAGTCTCGTTTCCGCCCACCGTATCGAATACAGCGTCGGCACCAAGTCCGTCGGTAGCAGCCCGGACTGTCTTGAGGGCTTCCTGCCCAGGTGTGGTCATGCTCTTAGCGCCTAGCTTTTTCGCCAGAGTGCGCCTCTCGAGAACGGGGTCCACAATAATAACGCAACAGCCTGGAAGCGCCGCTTGAAGCACCAACAAATGGAGAAGTCCCATGCTACCCGCACCAAATATTACCGCTGTGCCGTTTTTGTCTATACCAGCACGGTGAATGCTGCGTAGTACGCAAGCGGCGGACTCCATGAAAACTGCTGTTTCGTCCGATACATGGTCGGGGATGCGGCGGGCGGAAAATTCCGTAGCCCGTGATTTGACCAGAATGGTATCGGCAAATGCGCCCGGCTCCAGAAGGTTTTCCCGAAATATTTCGCACATGGTTTCATTGCCGCAGCGGCACAGTTGACACTCGCCACAAGGAACATGGTGGGCAACGACCACTCGGTCGCCCTCTGCAAACCCCGTGACACCACAGCCAAGGGCGATTACCTCACCTACTAATTCATGACCAAGAACAGTGCCTGCTACAGCGCTGCCGGAATCTAGCTTGAACAGGTCCGTTCCACAAAGCCCCACCACGCGCAGGCGCAGGAGAATCTCTCCAGCACCCGGCATTGGCGTAGGTCTTTCTTCCAAGACCGTCCCGCTGCCGCCGAGACAAGCGACCACCATATGACCAGCACGCCCATCTGGATGGGACACGCGTTCTTGTACAACAGAAACCACGCTATCTGACGTCTTCAATGACTTATTGCTTTTCAACAGAATGCTGCTGCTTCGCACTAGAATTCACAACCTCGAGAAAAAACAAGGCAAAAATTTACCCTAGAACCGACTTTACCCTTCATTTTCAAACTTGTGACAGTGTAGCATTCAGGCTCCTTTAGAAAGCATGGGCCCCAGGAGGCGCCCGCCGAAGATATGAATATGAAGATGAGGCACCTCCTGGCCGCCGTCATCACCGGTATTGGCGAGAATCCGGTAGCCCGTTTCAGCAAGACCCAGGTCCCGAGCAATCTGTCCCACAGCGCGGAACAGAGCTGATATGGTCGCATCGGAAGCGTTTTGTGTAAAATCTTCCATGGAAGTATATGCTTCCTTGGGAACCGCCAGCACGTGCGTAGGTGCTTGGGGGTGGATATCGTTAAATGCTAGCACGTGGTCATCTTCGTAAACCCTATCACAGGGAATCTCCCCACGCAGAATCTGAGCGAAAACATTGTCGGAATCATAAGCCATTACATTTTCCCATCCTCCCGGAGGATACGCCTAGAGCTAGAATCAAGTTTCCCGCGAGACTTTCTCTTTAATGCCGGAAACCCCTTCGCGGCGGGCTAGTTCTTTCCATACTTGCTCCGGCGCCACCCCTGCTTCAGCCCACAGCACCAGAAGGTGATAAAGAAGATCGGCGCTTTCCCCCACCACATGGTCAGGGGTTTCGTCCAACGCCGCCACAGCGGTCTCCATGGCTTCTTCGCCCAGCTTTGAACAGATCTTCCCGCGGCCCGCAGAGAACAGTCGGGCCGTATAGGACTGTTCTGGATCACCGCTACGTTTGCTCTCTATAACCGCGAACAAGCGGTCGAGAACGGTACCGTCCTGTTGGTTTTTGGCCATGGGGTCTCCTGGTTTTTTGTCCTCCGCCGGAACTGTCCCACGAACAAACATGCCTTACTGGCGCATCATCGGGGGAAAGTCAGGTCTTTTCAAGACGCACGGCAACACCCTGACTCTGCATATGCGCCTTGGCCTGAGCAATGGAAAAAATACCGAAGTGGAAAATGGAGGCTGCCAGTACTGCGCTAGCATGTCCTTCAGTCACGCCCTCAGATAAATGGTCAAGAATTCCCACCCCGCCACTGGCAATCACCGGCACCGGAACCGCATCAGCGACGGCGCGGGTCAGGGCAAGATCAAACCCTTGTTTGGTGCCGTCGCGATCCATGGAGGTGAGTAGGATTTCGCCAGCGCCGTATTCAGCCATGCGCCGCGCCCATGTGATGGCTTCTATTCCCGTGGGGTTGCGACCGCCATGGGTGAAAATCTCCCAATGCCCCTCTTTCACGAACTTAGCGTCTACTGCCACCACGATACACTGGGAGCCAAATTTAGCTGCTGCTTCGCGCACGAAATCGGGGTTGTCCACGGCAGCGGTGTTGATGGCTACCTTGTCGGCCCCCGCCAGCAACAGCTTGCGGATATCGGCAGTACCGCGCACACCTCCGCCCACGGTCAGGGGCATGAAGCATACCTCCGCCGTATGAGAAACCACGTCATAGAGGATATCTCGTTCTTCATGACTTGCTGTAATATCGAGGAAAGTAAGCTCGTCGGCGCCTTCACTGCCGTAAAAACGCGCCTGTTCCACGGGGTTTCCAGCATCCACCAGGTCCACAAAATTAATGCCTTTGACTACACGACCGTGATCCACGTCTAAACAAGGAATAATGCGGGTTTTCAGCACGGCCTATTCCTCCATCAGGGCCAGCGCTTCTTTTAGGTCAAGGCGACCGTCATACAAGGCGCGGCCAGCAATCACTCCCGCGATTCCCGATTTTTCCTGTTCCTTCAGAGCGCGCAAATCATCCATGGAGGACACACCGCCGCTGGCAATCACCGGAATAGAAATGGCGTGTGCCAGAGCTGTCGTAGCCTTTACATTAGGCCCAGCAAGCGCGCCGTCGCGATCGATATCAGTATAAATGATAGCTGCCACCCCGCAATCCTCGAACTTACACGCCAAATCTTGGGCCACCACATTGCTGGTCTCAGCCCATCCTTCCACCGCCACATAACCGTTGCGGGCGTCAATCCCCACGGTGATACGTCCTGGATGATCGGCGCAGGCTTGCTTTACCATGCCAGGATCATTCAGCGCTGCGGTACCGAGAATCACGCGCTCCACCCCGTGTTCTAGCCAAAAAGCTACTGTATCAAGATCGCGGATACCGCCACCAAGCTGTACCAGCACCCCAGCACCCCCTGCGGCCACGGACACCGCCGACACCGCCTCAGCATTCACCGGACGACCGGCAAACGCACCGTCAAGATCCACCACGTGAAGCCAATGGCAACCACAAGCGGTAAAATCACGAGCTTGAGCTGCTGGATCTTGGTTAAAAACCGTAGCCTTATCCATGTCACCTTTGTAGAGGCGGACACAGACTCCTTTTTTTAAATCTATGGCCGGGAACAGAATCATTTCGTTATTGAATCAACACGCTTTCTTTCTCATGGCTGCCAACGCAGAAAATTGGCGATAAGGCGCAAGCCTGCATCCTGGCTTTTTTCCGGATGGAACTGGGTCCCCAGTAGATTGTCACGAGCCACCATGGATGCCACCGCGCCGCCGTAATCTGAGGTGGTCAGAATGTGTTTCTGTTCCGCGCAAACTATTTCATAACCATGCACGAAATAGAAATGGGTGCCAGGCCCGATCCCATCGAGAACGGGATGGGGTCGGACGACATCCAGTTGGTTCCAGCCCATATGGGGTATCTTCAATGTCTTGTTATCGGGCTCCAGAGCGCGCACCTCGCCCGGAATCCAGCTCAAACCATCGTGAATCCCATGTTCCAGTCCGCGCTCTGCCATCAAATGCATACCCACGCAAATGCCTAGAAACGGCTTGCCTTTTACTGTGACTTCACTTTCCAAGGCCTCCGCCATGCCAGGCAGGGCATCAAGGCCTGCGCGGCAGTCACCGAAAGTGCCCACACCAGGCAGCACGATATGGCTGGCGTTAGAAAGTGCGGCAGCATTTTCAGTCACCTCCACGTGCGATGTCATTCCGGTCTCAACCACAGCGTGCTCGAAAGCCTTAGTCGCGGACCGCAGATTTCCGGAACCGTAATCAATAAGCACTATCGTCATGGCACAGTGGAAGTCACGCTACGGTAGATTGATTGTCGTTTGGGGTGTCCTCCGCAATGTTTTTAAGATAGCGGAATATGGCTGTGTCCCTGTTTTCTGCCGCCACAACCGTAGTCAGGACATATTTCTTTTTTTCCAACTCCTCGCGACGCCAGTTATTACCCTCGAATCCCACGACAAAGAGCGCACCTAGAATCACCAGCACACGCGTCGGCGCGACTACACCCATGGCCTCGACAACAAGATTCAGCAACAGCAAGCCAGCTGCAAGCATAGCCCCGTGACGCCACATGCGGTGCCAACAGGCCCATAGAACCGTAAACAGCATTGCCGTCCAGCAGAACCCTTCTCTGAGGAATGTGGTTCTTTCCATTTTTTCTTTTTCCAGAGCAAGAAAAGGCGACTGGAGCTTAGTGTGGACTGTGTAGATCTGCATGAGCACTGGTCTCTGACGTATCATTCCTCCGGGTCTGCGTGCCCGAAGGCAGAAGGCGGTGCTACAGGCTGCCCTTGGTGGAGGGAATCTCTCCGGCGCGGCGCGGGTCAATCTCCGCGGCCGTGTATAAGGCGCGAGCCAGCCCCTTGAAACTGGATTCGATGATATGGTGGCTGTTGGTTCCATAGAGATTTTCCACATGCAGCGTGATGCCGGCATTCTGGGCAAAGGCCTGGAACCACTCTTTGAACAACTCAGTATCTATGTCGCCCACCTTTGGTGTGGGAAAACTTACTTTCCATACCAGAAGGGGACGGTTGGATATGTCCAGCGTTACCCGCGTCAGGGTTTCGTCCATAGGTGAGAGCGCAGAGCCATAACGGCAGATACCCTTGCGATCACCAAGGGCCTGGGAAACGGCCTCACCAAGGGCAATTGCCGTATCCTCTGTGGTGTGATGGAAATCGATATGCAAGTCGCCCTCAGCTTTTACGGTAACATCCATGAGGCTGTGGCGGGCAAGTTGCTCCAGCATATGATCGAGAAAACCGATGCCGGTGGCGATGTCTGAGACGCCGGTTCCATCAACGTTCACAGTGACTAAAATATCGGTTTCTTTGGTCTTGCGCTCTATGGTTGCCTGACGCATAGGATCGCTTTCTTTCCGGCATGTAATCAAGGTCTCATACCTAGCAGGATCGGTCATACAGCGCCAGAGATAAGGACTTACGCCTGGAAGAAGAATCTCTTTTTCAGCCTCCCCGCTTCCGTTTCAGCAGCACATAAAGTGCACCGTTCCCGCCATCGCGTGGCTGAGCATGGCAGAAAGTAAGGATCAGGTCACGGTTGACCGGATCGTTGAGCCAGTTCGGCACCGCCTCTCGCAGCACGCCCGAGCCACGCCACCCTTTCGCCACACCAGCCCGTTCTCCCTTGCCGGTAATCACCAGAAGACACCGCTTTCTCTCGTGGGCAGCTTTTTCTATGAAGGAGTCCAGTGCCTGCCGCGCCTGTGTCTGTTTGAGCCCGTGCAGGTCTAGTTCCCCTTCGATGGGAAGTTGCCCGCGCCGCAAGCGGTTAGTGGTACGGCGGTCTATCCCAGCTGTCTTGCTGGTTCCCCGTTCGCAAAACACCTTCTCTTTATCCAGAGGTGGTGAGAGAGACTTTATGGATGGTTTCTTCGATGGGAACGATGATTGGGATTCAGCCTGGGAGGCTTTCTGTTTAGGTTTGGTCTTTCCAGAGCCGGATTTTCCATTCTTAAACAAAGGCTTCACATTGTCGGTAATGGTTTTCCAGAGTTGTTGTTCCCTCTCGGAAACAGGTCGTTTGCCGGAGGATCCTGTCATTGGTCTTTCTCCCTGGCGCGGGCCATAGGATCGATGCTCTTGGGAAGCAACAGGAAATAGCGTCCCGGTTGGTTCATGAGCCCTGCCTTGTGTTCGGCATCCTCACCAAACCCCCAGAAAAAATCGCCGCGTACCGGCCCCTGTATAGCACCACCAGTATCCTGAGCTATCACCAGGCGACGCAGGGGACGGCCGTGATCGAAAGATCCGGCCATTCCCACGGCAGGCTCCGTGGTGTCAAGCCACAGCGGAACACCCAGGGCCAGAAAAGTGTTGTCAACGGCAAGGGAACGGCCTGGAGCCAATGATACCCCATGCGCACCCAGCGGGCCGGTTTCGGGGTTCAGGACTGGAAGCTCGTGGAAGAAGATATAGGAAGGGTTGGTTTCCAGAAGCTTTTCTGCTTTTTCGGGATGAGTCTTAAGCCAAGAGCGAATGCTTTGCATCGATACTTCCTCGCGCTTCATTTCGCCGTAATCAACGAGTTTGCGCCCGACGGAAACATAGGAATGGCCGTTCTGTCCGTCATAGCTCACCCGCGTCACACTGCCATCATCAAGGATGACTCGACCCGAACCCTGGATGTGAAGAAAAAACGCATCTACCGGGTCGTCCACCCAGAGTAGTTCCAGTTTCTTTCCACTGAGAGCACCTTGGTTAATCTGCGAGCGGGACTCGAAGGGAACCAGCTGGCGATCTCTTACACGCCCGGCGATGCGACGTCCCCACAAGTCATCACGGAACAGCCCAAGATTGACAGTAACGAGATCATTGGGACGGCGATAGAGCGGCACCCGATAGCGTTCAGAAGGTGTCCGCGAACCGTGAAGTTTTGCTTCATAATAGCCAGTAAAGAGGCCCTCTCTTTCATGGTTATTAGAAACCATATAAGGCTGAAACCAGTGTTCGAAAAATGCCCGGGTAGCGTTATTGTTGTCTTCTGCAATTTCCTTTGCCGCCATGCATGGCGCCCTCCAGTCGGCAATCGTGCCAAAAGAAATGGCTTGCTTTCCCACAGACGGCTGGTTGCGATAAAAGGGCTCGGCATCCTGTCGAGATTTAAGAGTAGTGCAGGAACGCAGGAATGCCGGAACCGCCGCCCAAAGGATATCCTCTCCCCATCCTGGAAGCCTAGAAAACGACGCGGGGCTGAGGATGAGACGGTCGGGAAGGGGCTGGGAGGGAGGACAGGCTGTCAGAACTAAGGAAACAAAGACGGCAAGAACACCCGCAAAACCCCGCATTACATTAATTCTGGCTGCGTGTTTCCACTAGGGTCCAATTGGGATCGTGGGAACGAAGATTTCGCGAAAACATCCAGATATCTACCATCTGAACAATGTGTTCCTGGTCGCCGCTGATGATTTCCCCTTCGGTGTTTCGGGTAACGCTGATCTGATCGGATATGAATTTAACGGTTAGGGTAGCGGTGTGTTCGCGAAGGCTAGCTTCGAGAATCTCCGCATTGTTAAGGCTTACTAGAGTGCTTTCAAGAATTTCCCCGGATTCCTCCCGTTTCCTGATAGCCAACATGAAATCGTCATAAACCTCGTCACTAAGAAGGGGGCGAAGGGTGGGCTTGTCCCCAGCGGCAAAGGCTTCAAGAATCATCTCAAAAGCCGCTGCCGCTCCCTTCAGGACATTATCGATATCAAAGTTTTTGTCGGCAATCTGGATGTCTCTAAGCCCGATGATGGTCTCTTTTTCATCAGTTCGTTGTAATTCTTCATCTTTCCTGGCCATATCTTGTTTAGAAGAGGGGTCTCCGTCGGTAGTTTTATAGTCACTTCCGGAAAGCTGGATGATGTCGTCGCTTTGTTTCTCTTTATCCACTATGTCGCGACCAAAAATTTCGGGCGGGGGTTTTTCATGGCCAGTGCGCCGACCTAGGGCCTTACGCAACTGCATGACCAGGAACGCCGCCACTAAGCCCAGAAACAGAATGTCAAACGGAAAGCCGTCGCTCATAATTGTGTCTTCCCGACAGCTGTTGTCCTCTAGAATGTTGTCTGGTTTTCAAAAAGTCCTGTTCTTCGGCCAACGGCCCATTGACCCGCAATTGCGTCCGAAGAAATGATTATGATATCCGTTGGCTTTAGGTGTCCTTTGAAAACACGTACGCATTCTCCCTTCCTAGATAAGCCGTTGGCGGAAAAAGAGCAAGTATGGCTTTCTTAATTCTCTTTGCTTTCCTGTTCCTTCCGTTGGTGGAAATTACCTTATTTATACTTGTGGGTGATATTCTAGGTCTAGGAGCGACCATAGGGCTGATTGTCCTGACCATGTTAGGCGGTGCGTGGCTATTGCGCCATTTGGGATTCACGGCCTTGCGGCGTCTGCGGGCGGATCTTGCCAGGCAGGAATATCCCGGGGTGGAGCTTTTCAACACCGTTTGCTTTTTCACCGCCGCCGTGCTTTTGATCCTTCCTGGATTCTTTACAGACATACTGGGATTTCTGCTTTTTATTCCCGGTCCCAGGAATGTTCTGAGGCGGACGCTTCTTCGCTATCTCGTTTCATCGGGTGTTGTCTTCGTACAAGATGATGTCTCCTTCCACAATGGGAATGGCGGGCACTCGTCTGGCGTCTTTGATGACGACGATCCCGGAAGGCGGCATCCCCCCGGTGGGGACCACATCATCGAAGGTGAATTCAAGGATCTGACCTCTCAACGAAAGAGGCCGGACACAGATGCCCCGTCCCTGACCAATGCACGAGATCAAGACAGAAATGGGGAAGAATCCATCGAACATTCTGACAATGACGAAAAGCCGCCTTCTTTTTGAGCCTTCCTACGGGATTCAAGGTTGGCTGCAAAGAAGCACCACGCGTTGTTGTCCCCGACCCGGTTGCCAGGAACGGTGTTCCATGCTAGCCACAGAGAACTTTTTACGATCGGGACGTGGCTGGCGCAGCGGTCCGATTCTTGCCCCCCAGCCGGGAGTGTTTTTCATGACAGACAAAAAACCCAAAGCCAAGGACCAGACAAATGGTGGGGGAGATGGAAAAATATCCGTTGAAGGTACCAACCAAGAGCTGAGAAGCCTTCCCATCACTATTCACGCCCAGTATCTGAAGGATTTGTCCTTCGAGTGTCCCAATTCTCCGGCGGTACTGATCAAGCAAGAACAGCCTCCCGAAATCAATGTGGACCTGAAGGTAAATGCCGAACCCGTGGCTGACTTTAAGGAAAACAGCTACGAAGTCTCTGTCATTATCGTTATCAAGGCCGAGTCCGCAGACGGCACCGCCTTTATTTCCGATTTGACCTATGCCGGTCTTTTCACCATTGAGGGCGTACCCGAAGACTCTCTTGAGCCGGTTCTTCTGATTGAATGCCCGCGCCTTCTTTTTCCCTTCATCCGGGCCCTTATCGGCCAGGCCACCCGTGACGCCGGGTTCCCGCCGCTGATGCTCAATCCCTTTGATTTTGCGGATCTCTACCGGCGTAACAAGGCCGCTGCCCAGCCGGCAGCGGGCAATGCTTAGGTGCGGTTCGCGAATTCTTGTAATAACAAGAGAAAAAAGTCGTTCTTAGTGTTTACCCCTTATTGATTCCAAAGGGGGGTCTCCAAAAGCGCGAGCATTTCCTCATGGGCCGTCAGTTCCTCGGCTCTGGGAGCATGGGGGCGTGGCGACCTTACGGAAGCAAGAGAAGGGGGCGAAGTCTGGTCGCTCTTAGTGGGTGGTGTTTCTTCTTCCGCGTTCATAGCCACTTTGTTTTCGCCCCCCAAAACCAAGTCGTGCTGGTGGCCGCCGATTAGTTCCAGGTAGATTTTAGCCAGAAGTTGGGAATCAAGGAGAGCGCCGTGTTTTTCTCGAGCGCTGAAATCAATTCCAAGACGGCGGCACAGAGCATCTAAGCTTGCCGGAGCACCCGGAAACTTCCTGCGTGCGAGAATCAACGTGTCGATGGCGCGATTCTCAGAAATTTTCGGCCGTCCACAGGCCACCAGTTCGACGTTGAGAAACTCAAGGTCGAAAGCGGCATTGTGGATAATGAGGGGGTCGTCCCCGACAAAGGCCAGGAAAGTGTCTGCCACCGCACTGAAAATGGGATGGCCGGAAAGAAATTTTTCCGACAAGCCGTGAATTTCATAGGCTTGTGTCGGTACGTCTCGTTCGGGGTTTATATAAACGTGAAATTCCTCGCCGGTTGGAAGATGATTGATGAGTTCGATACAGCCGATTTCCACCACACGGTCCCCTTTAGCGGGGTCCAGTCCCGTGGTTTCAGTGTCCAGAACGATTTCACGCATAGGTCAAAGACTCTCATATTTTCATCGGATCAGTCTGACCACCCGGCGCAGCTGACGCAAGGTACATCCGCGATCAAGGCCCGTCTGAACGATAAAATCAGCACGGCCTCTCTTTTCTCTGTCAGGCATTTGGCGAGAAAGGATAGTCGCCAGTCGACCCCGGGTCATGCCGGGACGGCGAAGGGCCCGCCTCTCCTGAATGAACGACGGCGCTGTCACCAGAACTGTAGTGTGAAGATGGTCCTCAGCGCCTGTTTCAAAAAGGAGGGGAATATCAAGGAAGACAAGTCTCTCCCGCCGCATTGCCATGCACAGGAGAAACGTGGCCTCAGAATCATGCACCAGGGGGTGAATTAAGGATTCTAGTTGGTCTAACAATGCGAAGTTATTGAATACGCAATCTCCCAGGGCCGATTTGTCGACTTGGTCGTTCTTGACGACTTCGGGCACGACTCCAGAAAAAGCTTTTTTTATAAGAGGAACTGCCTCGCCTCCTGTCTTCATCATCTGACCAACAGCCTGATCGGCCTCATGCACGGGACAGCCCAGACAACGAAGAGTCGTTGCTGCCGTGGACTTACCCATACCGATGGACCCAGTCAGTCCGGCAATAATCATGTCGCCCCTCTCTCGCGGAGGTCGGCCTCTAAAACCGCACGCAGTTCCTCGCTGATTTCAGGTGAGATCCCGAACCACGCCTCGAAAGCTGGTCTGGCCTGGTGAATAAGCATGCCCAGTCCGTCCACCACAGGATTGCCACGCGTCTGTGCTGCGCGCAGCAAGGGGGTTTCCAGCGGTGCGTAAACAATGTCGTATACTATGGTCGTTGCAGGAAGACGTTCCAGGGACAGCTCCAACGGTAGATGGCCGGCCATCCCCAAGGAGGTGCCATTGACTAAAAGCGCAGCCTCGGCCAGGGCGGTTTCCCTGTTTTTCCAGGAGACGGGAACAATGGAGGAGCTAAAAATCTGCATTAGCTCTTGGATTTTTTCTTCTGTGCGGTTTACGAGCCGTATTTCCTTGACGCCTTCTTCCAGAAGACCCGCGCAGACCGCCCGCGCCGCACCGCCCGCACCAAGAACCACCGCGGGACCCTCTGGACTCCATTGAGGTGCTTGTTCCTTCAGGTTTTCCACAAAACCGGTGACGTCTGTATTGCGCCCCTCTATTGTGCCGTCGGAATGAAAGATTACGGTATTGACGGCACCTATGCGCCGTGTCGTTCCGGACGCTGTGCCCCCCATTGTCATTATGGCCTCAAGGGCGGTCTGTTTGTGAGGAACGGTGATGTTAACACCCGAAAAGCCCCGTTCGGGTAATTCCGCGAACGTTTGGGAGAATGCTTCCGGCGCCACCGCTAAAGCTACATAGTCACCATCAATCCCGTACTGTTTTAGCCAAAATCTATGAAGCAGCGGCGAACACGAATGGGTAATGGGCCATCCTAGCACACCAACATGCACGGATTTTTCCGTAGCCATCATGTCTCCAAGATTCCCTGTGAGCGGAAAAATTCCAAAAGAGGAAAAAGCGGAAGGCCCAGTGTGGTGAAAAAATCCCCCTCCACCGAGAGAAAAAGCTGACTCCCCAGTCCTTCAAGCTGGTAAAGCCCTGTGATGCAAAGATTTTTCTCTCCTTGAGTTTGCAGATAGAAATCCATGAAATCTGCGCTCAAGATTCGCATAGATAGAAACGCTCGGTCGCTATAGGTCCAGATCACCTGGTCGTCGCACGCGATGCTGACGGCGCTTATTAGGCTATGTGTTTTTCCACTTAAATCCCTGAGTTGCCGCCACGCCTCAGCCACATCCCGTGGTTTGTCAAACCTTCGCCCCTCGCATTCGAGAATTTGGTCGGCGCCGATCACCAGCAGGCCGGGATTGTTTTCCGCAACATCACAGGCCTTGGCCTTGGCCAAAGCCAGGGGAAGGGCGTCCCCATCCATGCCATCGGCTGTCAGTTTCTTCTTGAGTTTTTCTTCGTCCAGCAGGGGCTTGATTGTTTCAAACGCTATGCCAGCATTAGCGAGTATTTTTCTCCTAGTCTCGCTGGAAGAGGCCAGTGCCATCGGACGTAAAACAGCCATCCTCAGGGGTTACCCTCCCGACGCTGAGTATGATGCTGAAGAACAATGGTAGCTATCTCCTCTATAGATTTACGCGTACCGTCAATGACCGGCCAACGATAGCGAGTAAAAATTTTTTGAGCGTTAACTATTTCCTTATGGACCGTCTCGATATCCGCATAGTCCGTTTCTTGATCTTGATTTAGAACATCAAGACGGTTCTTTCTAACCAGCGCGAGATGTTTTGGGTTTTTGGTCATTCCAATAATCAAGGGGGCTTTGACCTTGAAAAGTTCTGGTGGTAGAGGATAGCCGGGGACCAAAGGAACATTAGCCGCGCTGATTCCTCGGTTGGCGAGATAAAGACAGGTGGGTGTTTTCGAGGTTCGGGAAACACCGACGAGGATTACGTCAGCTTTATCAAGGTCGGCGACGGATTGACCGTCATCATGGGCCAACACATAATTCATGGCCTCGATACGATGGAAATATTGCGCATCCAGAATGTGTTGGTGTCCTGGTTTTCGCTGGCTTTTTAGGCCGAAAAACTTACTCATAGCGGTGATGATAGGGTCCAGCGCTGAGAGACAGGGAATATCGAGATCTATACATGTTTTTTCGAGGTGTTGCTGAAGTTGCCGGTTCACTACGGTGTAGAGAACCAAGCCGGGCTTTTTTTTAACCTCCTTAATGACTTTGCTAAGCTCGCTTTTTGTCCTCACCAAATTCCACACGTGTTCTTTGGGTTCCACGCTTGGAAACTGGACAATACACGCACGCGCAAGTTTACCAACGGTTTCGCCCGTAGCATCAGATATCAGGTGAAGGTGAAGCGTCTCCATGGCAAATAACGTCTGTTAGTGGTTTGTGAAAGGTGGGGGTAATCGGATTTAAATAAGATCCTGCTGTACATTTTCCCCGTAAGAAAATTTTTTCCTATTATTAATCCCAAAAATAAAACACACGTTTTAATTTCAATAATATCCTTAATATCTTCATTCGATTCCTTTTTTTCCCACATAATTCACTTTTTTAAGACTATTCGAATATACTCTATTCCCTTGTTTTACACCATAAAGTGGCATTTTATTCCCATCAATTTCAATATCATCTCTATTACTCTATATCGAGAGTATGAAATGTGGAAAAGTCAAAATCCCCAGTTTCCACAGGGATTCACTACTACAACTATTTTTCTTTTAATTTATTTATTGTTTATATAGCTCAGTATAAAACGATCTTTATGACATTAAAGCAAAAGACGAAACACACTTCTTCTCCCTCTAAAAAACCTATTCTCCAGGTGCTTAATGGGAAGAGTTTGAATCCACCTCCCTTTTGGTTAATGCGTCAAGCCGGACGATATCTTCCTGAATACCGAAAAGTTCGTAGCCAAGTAGAAAATTTTCTAAATCTTTGTCTCACTCCGAAACACGCCGTTGAGGTGACGCTTCAACCTATCCGGCGTTACAATATGGATGCTGCTATTCTTTTTTCAGATATCCTTATGGTACCTTATGCCTTAGGACAGAATGTGGATTTTAGGAAAAGCGAAGGACCGGTTTTAGAAAAGTTATCTAATATTTCCAAGTTCTGTGATTTTAATATTGAAACTTTTCATCACTCCCTCGGACCGGTGTATGAAACTATTAACTTAGTAAAGGAAGAGCTGGACAATAATACGACTCTAATCGGTTTTTGTGGAGCACCGTGGACAGTAGCTACTTATATGATAGAAGGAGGTAGTACTCGTGATTTTACTCGAGTAATGTCCTTTGCTCGTTCACAACCAGAGGCGTTCCATGGTCTCCTTTCCATTCTTATAGAAGCTTCATTTCATTACCTAAATAAACAGATAACTTCCGGAGCAGAAGTTATTCAAATTTTTGATAGCTGGGCCGGTGTTTTGAATGAAAAAGAATTCCGGCAATGGGTTATCAAGCCCACAAAAGAAATTATTCAACGGCTTCATGTGCAGCATCCCCATATACCTGTCATCGGTTTCCCCAGACAGGCAGGACCGCTTTACACAGACTACATAAAAGAAACTGGTGTGACGGCTATAAGTCTGGACCAAACGGCTTCTGTTGCCTGGGTAGCCAAGAACATTCAACCGCTCTGTGCAGTTCAGGGGAATCTTGATCCCCGCGTGCTTGTTGCCGGTGGAGAGGCGATGCAAGAATCTCTGCAGGAGATTCTTTCAACCTTAGGAGAGGCGCCCTTCATCTTTAATCTTGGTCATGGCATATTGCCGACCACGCCGCCGGAACATGTGGCCGAACTAACCGCTTGTATCCGCTCCTGGTCCCAGAAAACCTAGGGGGCATACCGCAGGGACACTTGGGGAATGACTCGGAAGAAAATCGCGGTAGTGCTTTTTAATCTCGGAGGTCCTGACAATAGAGACTCCGTCAAGCCGTTCCTCTTCAATCTTTTCAATGACCCAGATATCCTGGGCATATCCTGGCCCCTGCGCCCGTTGATCGCGGGCCTTATTTCTTCCTTACGAGCGCCCACAGCACGAAAGATCTATGCCCACCTAGGGGGCAGCTCCCCACTTCTCGCCAACACCAAGGCCCAATCAAATGCCCTTTCTCGCCTGTTGAACGAGGAAGAAGATGAATACCAGGTTTTTGTGGTCATGCGCTATTGGCATCCAAGAAGCGATGAAACCGCGCGGCAGATTCAGGACTTTGCACCTCACCGCATAATTCTTCTTCCCCTCTATCCGCAATTCTCAAAAACCACCACAGGATCGTCCTGCAAAGATTGGAAACGGGCCGCGCGAAAAATAGGACTGGATGTACCCACAACGACCATCTGCTGCTATCCCACAGTGCCTGGACTGATCGCCGCGCAGAAAGAACAGGTGAAGCAGGCCCTGTGCGGACTTCAGCTAGACAGCGCGCCGCGCAGCCGACCGCGGGTCCTGTTTTCCGCCCATGGTTTACCGAAACGCACGGTGGCTGGCGGCGACCCCTATCAGTGGCAGGTAGAACAAACGGTAGCGCGGATCGTGGTTGAGCTTAAAGACACGCCAGATGTGCCGGATTTTGACGGCATTGTCTGTTATCAGAGCCGGGTCGGACCGATGGAATGGATTGGCCCCCCCACCACGGGCGAACTCACACGTGCGGGCAAAGACGGAGTGCCGGTCATTGTGGTCCCCATTGCCTTCGTTTCAGAACATGCGGAAACTCTGGTGGAGCTCGATGTGGAATACCGTCGCTTTGCTCAAGAACAGGGCGTGACAACCTATATACGTCTTCCCGCCGTCGGAGTCTCTGCCCCCTTTATTGGAGCCTTGAAAGATTTGATAAAAGAGGCGGCGGGCAGTGACACTTCCTTGCGTTCTTGTGAGGGTTTGCGACTCTGCCCGCAAGAATTTGCTCATTGTTTGCAATGAAGGAAAAGAAGAAATTATGATGGAATTCTTGGTCGAGCTCTACCAGTGGAACAAAGCGCTGCATATCATCGGAGTAATTTCTTGGATGGCGGCGCTTCTCTACCTGCCGCGGCTCTACGTTTATCATTGTGACGCCGAACCAGGGTCCCAGGTTTCGGAGATGCTTAAAACCATGGAGCGGCGGCTGCTCAAGGTGATCATGACTCCAGCCATGGTTTTTGCTCTTATCTTCGGAGCTCTACTGCTGTTAACGTCTGGCATGGGGGGTTGGGGTACGTTTTGGCTGTACCTGAAGCTGATCTTTGTAACAGGGCTGTTACTGTTTCACGGTTTTTTGGCGCGGTGGCGCAAAGAATTTGAGATCGATGCCAACCGGCGCCCAGCCCGCTTCTATCGTGTCGCCAACGAAATTCCTACGTTGCTGATGATCATCATTGTCATCTTAGTGGTGATCAAGCCGTCTTGATGCCACCAAGAAAACAAACCTTAAGCGCAACCTGAGGGAATCTTTGTTTGACTTGATTTCTTCTGTCGGGTAAGTCACAGAGGATCTTATCCGATATTTGCACCCCCCACTTGCTTCGGGCTTCTCTCGCAAGCCCCTCCATCTCTGGACGTTCGCAGCCGACAGTCTGGCAAAACCCTACCCTTCGGCGCTTCTTCGTCTCCTTCCAGCCTTTCTTTCTGACTCTAGCATCAGAATCGAACCATGCATCTTCAAGAACTTAAGTCCAAACCCCCAGGTGATCTGCTCGCTTTTGCCGAGGAGCTGGAAATAGAAAACGCCAGCAACCTGCGCAAACAGGACATGATGTTCGCTATCCTCAAGAGGCTAGCAGACAACGACACCTCCATTTACGGAGATGGTGTCCTTGAGGCGCTTCAAGACGGATTCGGTTTTCTGCGCTCCCCAGAGGCCAACTATCTTCCTGGTCCTGGCGATATTTATGTCTCGCCAAACCAAATCCGCCGTTTCGGACTGCGCACCGGTGATACTGTAGAAGGAGAAATTCGCGCACCCAAAGAAAGCGAACGCTATTTCGCACTTCTCAAGGTCAACAAAATCAATTTTGCAGAGCCGGGAAAGGTCAAGCACCGCATCAATTTTGATAATCTGACCCCGCTTTATCCCGAAGAACATCTGCAAATGGAAATGAAGGACCCCACCCTGAAGGATCCCACCGCACGCATCCTCGATCTGATTACGCCCATGGGGAAAGGACAGCGTGCGCTCATCGTATCGCCCCCGCGAGTGGGCAAGACCATGATGTTGCAAAATATCGCCCATGCCGTCACAGCCAACCATTCCGAGGCTTATCTCATCGTCCTTCTTATTGACGAAAGACCCGAGGAAGTCACCGATATGAAACGCTCGGTAAACGGGGAGGTTATCAGCTCCACATTCGATGAACCCGCCACGCGCCATGTACAGGTGGCCGATATGGTTATTTCTAAAGCCAAACGTCTTGTGGAACACAAGCGCGACGTGGTGATCCTTCTCGACTCCATTACCCGTTTGGCACGAGCTTACAATACCGTGGTGCCAAGCTCTGGTAAGGTGTTGACAGGTGGCGTTGACTCGAACGCTCTGCAGCGGCCAAAACGTTTTTTCGGTGCTGCCAGAAATGTAGAGGAAGGGGGGTCTCTCACCATCATCGGCACGGCCCTGATTGACACCGGCTCACGGATGGATGAAGTGATTTTTGAGGAATTCAAGGGCACTGGCAATTCAGAGATCATCCTCGATCGCAAGCTGGCCGACAAACGCACCTTCCCCGCCATAGACGTCACCAAGTCGGGCACTCGAAAGGAAGAGCTGCTTGTGGACAAGGATACACTGGCAAAAATGTGGGTACTGCGCCGAATTCTCATGCCTATGGGGACCACTGATGCCATGGATTTCCTCATGAGCAAACTGAAGGAAACCAAAACCAACAGTGATTTTTTCGATTCTATGAACAATTGATTAACAAACTAAGAACAACTCACACCCGGATCGCAATCTAGAACACTAACTGCCCCTCTAAACTCAACAGTTGCTGTTTGGTAGAGGCCCCCTCTCCGCCAGTAAAACCACCCAATGTGCCGCTCTTCCTTATCACCCGATGACAGGGAATTAAAATGAGGAAGGGGTTTTTCCCCGCTGCCATTCCCACCGCACGCGGTGCCGTGTACAGCTCCCGAGCGATGGAGTCGTAACATCTGGTTTCCCCAAAAGGAATTTTGGCAATGGCCCGCCAGACGGATTGCTGAAATTGAGTTCCTTGAGGTTTGATGGGAAGATCAAATATCCGGCGTTTTCCTTGGAAGTATTCTTCCATTTGCTGTGCCGCACTTTTCAACAACGGACTGAAGGAAGCGTTGACGGGTTGCTTAGGCCCCTTGGGACACCAAGTTACGGCGGAGATCAAACCGGCTTGTTCTCTGATCACAAGCATGCCCGGGGATATATCAAGGACGATTGCATTCATGACAGTATGCCTTCAAGACAGTCTTTCGGCGCCCTAGTATCAGTGACCGAAGACAGGCAACTCGAGGGGCTACAGACGTAGGCCGTGGACTTCGCGCTGATCATTTCCTTTCCATTTGGCGGATGAGTGGCTGGCCGAGCACCCAGGTCCTCGTAAACGCCTATCGCTATATTGGGCAAAGAGAGAAGGGCGTCTCAACCTTAAAATTCCCGGGAACGCTTATCTATGCTTGTCCTCGCAATGGTTTTACTCCCACCCATATGATAGATTTACCTGGTATGGTCCCGTGAAATGACCCATCCCTAGTGACGACTCAAACCATATACGCGCCTTGTAGTGGCCGGGGACAGGCCGCTATCGTTGTGATCCGCCTCTCTGGGGGTCAGGCAGGGACGGTAGTGTCTGCCCTCACCGGCGGTGAGCCGCCCCCTTCCCGTCAGGCACGACTGCGGCGGATATGTGATCCTGTCTCGGGAGAGGAAATCGACCGCGGCTTGGTAGTCTGGTTCCCCGCTCCCCACAGCTTCACCGGGGAAGATATGGCGGAGTTGCACCTGCATGGCAGCGGAGCTGTGACTGCGCGTATCATGGAGATTCTTTCCCAACAGCCACACATGTGCCTAGCTGAGGCCGGTGAGTTTACCCGGCGTGCCTTTGAAAACGGGAAAATAGATTTAACCTCGGCGGAAGGAATCGCCGACCTTGTAGCGGCCGAGACCGAGGCCCAGCGCGTCCAAGCTCTGAGGCAGATGGAAGGGGCTCTGGGGCGGCACTATGAATCTTGGCGCTCGAAATTAGTCACAGCCCTAGCACATATGGAAGCCGGTATAGATTTCTCCGATGAGGACCTCCCCCCTCGCCTCATGGCACGGAATTTTGACGATATTTTGATGGTTTATAATGAAATAACACAACATCTTGATGATAAATGCCGGGGTGAACGTTTGCGTGAAGGAATTTGCGTCACCATTTTAGGCCCCCCCAATGTAGGGAAATCTAGCCTGCTCAACGCTCTTGCACAAAAAGACGCAGCCATCGTAACGTCCACCTCCGGCACTACGCGGGATGTGATTGAGGTGCATCTGGACCTCGGCGGCTATCCCGTGACCCTAGTAGACACAGCGGGGCTGCGTGCCTCCACCGACGAAGTTGAAAATGAAGGCGTACGCCGCGCCGTTGAAAAAGCCCGCAAGGCCGACATAAAACTGGTAGTGATTTCTCCGGATGTGTCGCCCACTCATTGCGAAGAAGCCTTGCGATTCTGTGATGGGGAGGCGTTGCTTCTTCTGAATAAGAACGATTTGCTTCCCGATTTTCCCGAATTTGAATTTCCGCTGGGACGGCAAAGCTATGAAACTCGGGGAAACATTTCCATGAGCGTCAAAACCGGCGCCGGCCTTCCCCAATTGTTCGAATGCCTTGAAAACCGCTTCCGCGAATGGTTTTCCCACCTTTCGTCAGAAACTCCAAGTCTGACCCGCCACCGCCACCGCCAAGCCCTGGAAGAATGCCAGGCTTGTCTAGCGCGAGTCCTCGACAGAATGAAAAGTGAGGCAATTCCTGAAAAAACAGCCTTTGCTGGCGCGGACGGCGCCTCTCTTGACCACGCTTCTACGGCGCCGCAGGGGCCCGTGGATGGGGAGCTGGCGGCTGAGGATTTGCGTCTAGCCACGCGGTGTCTCGGGAGGATTACCGGGCGTGTGGACGTGGAGGACGTTCTGGACGTGATTTTCAGTGATTTCTGTATCGGAAAATAGACCTCCATGTGTTGCGACCAAATACGGACAGATTTTTGCGGTGGTGTTGCACGTGAAGCAGTAAGCTCGACTCCTCATTTTTTGAGAAGAAGTCTTCTTTTCGCAAAGATAGATAACAGAAGCAAAAATCCACGGCTAAGGCCGGCAATCTTATCATGATCAGCCCGAGAACCGATTTTGATGTGATCGTAATAGGTGGCGGCCACGCCGGCTGTGAGGCGGCGGCGGCGGCGGCGCGTATGGGCGCGCGCACGGTTCTTATTACCCAGCGGCTGGACACCATCGGAGAAATGTCCTGCAATCCCTCCATAGGCGGCCTTGGAAAAGGGCATCTGGTAAAGGAAATCGATGCGCTTGACGGGCTCATGGGGCGCGCTGTCGACCGTGCGGGGATCCAATTCCGTATTCTCAACCGCAGCAAAGGGCCCGCCGTACAGGGACCCAGAGCCCAAGCCGACAGAGAGCTATATCGTCGGGCTATGGTTAATCTGCTTTCTAGCCAGCCAGGCCTAGAAATTTGCCAAGGTTCGGTGGAAGATTTGCGGATTGAAGCCGGGAGGGCCACACCTTCCCGCGTAACCGGCGTGGTTCTGGATGGTGGAATCGCGCTCTCTGCCGCCGCAGTGGTTCTCTCCACGGGCACCTTTCTGTGCGGCATGATTCATATTGGCGACAAACGAGTCGCGGCAGGGCGATATGGCGACGCCCCGGCGCTTGGCTTGTCCCAGCGGCTTGAACAGGCTGGATTTCGGCTTGGCCGGCTTAAGACGGGTACGCCGCCGCGGATCGACAATCGCACTGTGCGGTGGGAAGGACTCCAGGTTCAGAGGGGCGACGACCCACCCCGACCCTTTTCCACCATGACCCATTCCATCGACACACCACAGCTACCGTGTCACATCACCACCACTACGGAACAGACCCATACGGTGATCCGCAACAACCTCCACAAGTCGCCTCTTTATTCGGGTCGGATCGAGAGCAGCGGACCCCGCTATTGCCCTTCTATCGAAGAGAAGGTGGTGCGCTTCGCTGAGAAAACCGGACACAGGGTTTTTCTTGAGCCCGAGGGATTGGATAGTGACACAGTCTACCCCAACGGGATTTCCACCTCGCTTCCAGAAGAGACACAAGAGCACTTTCTACAAACCATTCCTGGACTCGAAATAGCGCGAATAGTCCAGCCAGGATATGCCGTTGAATACGATTTCGTGGACCCTAGGGAACTGCGGCCTACCTTGGAAGCTAAACGCATACTTGGCCTTTTCCTGGCCGGACAGATCAATGGCTCCACCGGCTACGAAGAAGCTGCAGCCCAGGGCTTAATAGCAGGGATCAATGCGTCGCTTTCCATCAGCGGCGCTCGTCCATTTCTTCTCGACCGGTCCCAAGCCTACATAGGGGTCATGATTGACGACCTTGTCACAAAGGGCGCTTCCGAGCCCTATCGTATATTCACGTCGCGGGCCGAATACCGCATTCGTCTTCGCGCTGACAATGCCGACTTACGTCTCACTCGTTTGGGAATGGAAGTGGGCTGTGTGTCCAGTGCTCGTGCTCGCGTCTGCGCTGAAAAAGCATCTGCTCTCGAGCACGCCCGTGCGCGGCTTGATCAATATCATGCTACGCCCGGTCAGCTTGTGTCTCTGGGCCTGGAGGTGGGGCGTGACGGAAAGAAACGAAGTGCTTTCCAATGGCTGACCTGCCCCGGCATCACTCTCAAACAGCTAGCGGTCCTTTGGCCGGAACTGGAAGAAATTACGGCAGCAGTGGCGGAACAGGTGAAGATTGATGCCACCTATGATGCTTATCTCAAAAGACAAGATGCCGACATTCAGGCCTTTCATCGGGATGAATCCTTACGTCTTGATCCCGACCTCGATTTTGGTTCCATCGGGAGCTTGACGACAGAAGCACGGGAAAAACTCAACGTCGTGCGTCCCGCGACCCTTGGCGCTGCCGCCCGCATTCCTGGCCTTACCCCGGCGGCGATTATGGCCTTGCTGCGCCATGTACAGCGTCGGGAAGACGGAGACCTCGGGCCGGCCTCGCGAAAGGGCTAGTTGAGCACGGGAAGGGACCATCTCCCAGAGGGGCGGAGGCGGGCCAGTCACCGGGAGAGTTGTTTCTGAGGGCTCTTATTTATTCTTTTTCTCCATACCAGATATTGTATATATATATAAATTATCCACATGAACTAGGATGTCTTTCAGACGAAATTGCCCTGAGCATCATAAAAAGATAGAAACTCCCTTATGGAGCGACAATCCACCATGTCCCCACAAGCCTTCGCTGAGGCACTCACTGTTTCACGTGAAACATTGGACCGTCTTTGCTGCTACGGAGCGCTCTTGGAAAAATGGCAGAAGAAAATCAACCTGGTGAGTGCGGATACTCTTTCCGATCTGTGGCGACGACATATGCTGGATTCAGCGCAGCTTCTGGCCCCTGTAAACGCCCTTGAGACAAAAAACCCTGTAATCTTTGATTTGGGAAGCGGGGCGGGCTTCCCGGGGATGGTTCTTGCTATCATGGGTGCGGGCGAGGTACATCTGGTGGAAAGTGATCAGCGCAAATGTGCCTTTCTGGGGGAAGTGGCACGGGCAACGGGCACCACCCTAGCCATTCATGATTCCCGGGCGGAAAATCTTTCTTCCCGGCCGGTGGACATCGTTACAGCCCGAGCGCTGGCGCCGTTGCACAAGACCCTTGGCTATGCTGAGCTCTTATTGGGAGACAAAACCGTCTGTTTTTTTCTCAAGGGCCGTCATGCGAGGGAAGAATTGACCCAGGCATCAAAAAAATGGAATATGCGAGTAGAAAACATTCAAAGTCTTAGCTCCCCCTCTGGAACCATCCTGAGGATCGACCATCTGGCCCGGAGGCCTTCGGGAAAAAGAAATAAATAGAGGCGAAAACATGGAAAACCAGATGACGCAGATCATGGCTATCGTCAATCAAAAAGGAGGGGTGGGAAAAACTACTACTGCCATAAATTTGGCCACAGCCATGGCTGCTACCGGCAAACAGGTTTTGGTCATTGATCTCGATCCCCAAGGCAATGCCAGCACCGGACTTGGTATAAGCCAAAAAGACCGACAATTTAGCAGCTATGATCTGCTGATTCGGGAAACTTCCCTAGAGCACGTCACTACCTCCTCTTTCGTGCCGGGCCTGGACATTGTTCCCTCTAATATGGATCTCTCGGGTGCGGAGATTGAAATGGTAGCCCTTCCCAGGCGCGAATTTCGCTTGCGCGATAACCTCTCTCACGCTGTCGACGATTATGATTACGTACTGATTGACTGTCCCCCGGCGCTTGGTTTTCTCTCTCTCAACGCCCTAACTGCGGCGCACACAGTTCTTGTGCCCCTGCAATGCGAATTCTATGCCCTTGAAGGACTGAGCCATCTCATGCGGACCGTAGAGCGTGTCAAGCAAAACCTCAATCCATCCCTCGAACTACAAGGTATTGTGTTGACTATGTATGATGGACGCAACAGCTTGTGTGGTCAGGTGGCGGAAGATGTTCGGGGGTTTCTTGGTGACAAAGTCTATGACACGGTCATACCTAGGAATGTGCGGGTCTCGGAAGCTCCCTCTTACGGAAAACCGGTGCTACTTTACGACCACCGTTGTGCCGGCGCCAAGGCCTATATTCATCTCGCAGGCGAAATGTTGCGGCGGGAAAACACCAATAGGGCCCGGTAAGTGAACACGGAAAGAGAAGAGAGCAGGAAACGCAAGCTAGGCAAGGGACTCTCCGCGCTTCTGGGCGACGATGAGGGGGCTTATGCCGAACTTGCTGGCCAGGGTCATTTTACCAAAACGGTTCCCATTGAATTTATCCACCCGGGAAGGTTCCAGCCCCGGCGAGTGTTCGACGAGGTGGAAATTTTGGGCCTGGTAGATTCTATCAAAAAGCAAGGAATCATCCAGCCGATCCTTGTACGGCGCCATCCCGATAAACCGATGGCTTATGAAATCATCGCCGGGGAACGGCGGTGGCGCGCGGCGCAAAAGGCGGAGCTGCACGAAATTTTGGTCAGCATCAAGGATCTCAATGATAGCGAATCACTGGAGATCGCGCTGGTGGAAAATCTACAACGGCAGGATCTTAATCCCCTGGAAGAAGCTGAAGGCTATCAGCGACTCATTGACGAATTTTCCAATACCCAGGAAGACCTCGCAAAAACCGTGGGCAAAAGCCGCAGCCACGTAGCTAATACGCTGCGCCTGCTAAGCCTTCCTGACAGCGTCAAGGAGATGGTGGATAAGGGAAAACTCAGCGCTGGCCATGCGCGCGCTCTGGTGGGGGTGAAAAAAAACGAGGCCTTGGCTAAACAAGTAGTGAAAAAAGGCCTAAATGTGCGCCAAACGGAAGCCTTGGTGCAGACAGAAAGTAAAAGGACACAATTAAAGAAAAACAGGGTGGAGACGGCAGGAAAAGACCCTGACACCATTGCCGTGGAGCGGGAGATGATGGCTCTACTGGGCCTAGACGTCTCCATTACCTATCGGGAAGGCAGGGGCGGACGTCTCACCATCCGCTACCAGAGCTTAGAACAGCTGGAAGACGTTCTCGAGCGCCTCAGCCATGAGCCCCGCCATTAAGCCTGGGACGGCGGCTTTTTGGGGGTTGCCTTGACCGCCGATGCCAGCGCTAGCAACGTGCGGTGACAAATAGTTTCGGCAGGAAAGCCCGTTGTCTTACAGTCACGCTCGGCATCCATGAGCCGCTGTAATGCGCTAGACGCACGTTCCGGTGACCACAGGCGAAGCTGAGTGCGGAAGGCACTCTTTACTTTGAAAAAGAGAGGCGGCTTGAGCCCAGAGATAGCACAATCGGCGGTTAAGCCTTGGGCTATCTGGCCGCTCACAAAATGCAGCCGTCGGAAATGGCCAGCGGTCCACCGGAAAAGCTGGACCGGGGAAACGCCTTCGAGAAAAACCCGCTCTAGGCTTTTCTCCAGAAGCGCCACATTGCCACTTCCTACCGCATAGGCCACGTCATCTAAAGACAGGACTGAACTGTCGGCGGTACAGGCCATGGCGTCATCTAGCGTCACCGTTCCCTCGTCTGCTACATAAAGGGCAAGTTTCATCAGCTCAGCACGAGTAACACTCCGGTCCGTACCAAGAGAACTGGAAAGATAGGCCAAGGCTGCCCGTGAAACAGAAACACCATGATCCCGCAGGATCTCCTCAATAACTGAGGCAAGCCCAGCGCCTTCATCCCCATAACAGGGAAGAGCCGCGGCCAGGGAAGAGTCTTCGAAAGCCTTGCGCAGGCTGGAGCGAGCGGAAAGCTCTTCGGCTTCAACGAGGATCAGGGATTCTCCCACGGGATCGGAAAAAAAGGATTTGAAAACAGGGGTTAAACTATCCACTGCCTTGCGGATAAAAACTACGCGGCTTCCCCCGATCAGGGAGAGAGCCGCGGCTTCATCGGCTAGGCGCGCTGAATCGTTCGCTAGGGTTTCCCCATAGAGCGCGGTGCAGCGAAAGGGATCAGACAAGTCCTCGCCCAACACATTGCGGGCGAGGATCTCGGTACGTTCGCGAACCAGTCCGCCATCGGGCCCGTAGACCAGAATTGCCCGGACAGCACTGTCCGGCTGTCGAAGAAAGGAGGCAATCTGGGCGGGCTTGATTTTCATGGGATCACCACCGACTTGTCACCGCGCCGTCTCTTCTTTCCGTTCCAGGCGTTTTTGCTTTTCTTTCTCTTTGTTCCGTTTGATCCAGTATTTCCTCGCAGCCTTGTTGCCTTCAGGGTCGCTGGAAAAGAGAAGGGAAAGACGCAACTTAATATCCTGGGCAATGGCTCTCAGAGAATGGTTCATGGCATCTTTCTTCGAACTCAGGGTAGCGAAGTCGGAATCAAGAATGTCATATCCACTTGTTGCCCCGCTAGTGCCGCTCAATATTTTAGCTTGGTCACTTGTGCGAAGTAAGGAATAGGAAGCCATTACTTGCATAATCGCTCGCGTGGCACGGTCATTGCGGCGGATGCCTAGATTTCTGATAGAAGATTCCACGGTTACATCCAACATATAGGAAAGATGTGTAGATTGGCCTTTTGGTGTTAGCTGGTCCATCAGCATATTTTTCAAAATTTGCCCTTTGCGATCTGCAATGTTGTGGATCTCTATGGTCGCCAGTTCGGGCTGGGTGTTTTGCTTTCCCTTTAGGTAAAGGGGGCTAAAGCCGCAACCAGAAAGAAGCGCAACAAGAACCAACAAAGATGCGGTTCGATGGAAATGTCTAAGCCACCACATTGATTATCCTATTTGCGACAACGATAACACGACGCACCGGCTTGTCACCCACCACGCGGGAAACTTCCGGTAAGTTTAAGGCCGCTATTTCGGCCATTGCCTGATCGAGGTTGCGGGGAAGCTGGATGGTAGCACGAAGTTTGCCGTTGACCTGTACCGCTACCGTCACCTCCTCATCCACGATAAGGCTAGAATCCGCCTCGGGCCAGGGACCGGCTACGAGCATTTCGGTGCGACCAAGAAGGGCCCAGAGCTCTTCAGCAAGGTGGGGTATTATGGGAGCAAGCAGGCGGGCTACGGTTTCGTAGCCTTCGCGCAGCACCCAGCCAAGGGCCGCAGCGTCACTTCCGGCATCCTCGCTGGTCTCCAGCGCAAAAAGATGATTTGTAAACTCTCGTATTCTCGCCACGGCGCGGTTAAAGCGGAATTTTTCGAGATCGGCGGTGACGGTGGCGATGGTCTTGTGGGCGAGACGTCTAGTTTCCAGCGCGGCGCCAGTGATGTTGTAAGGTGGTCCGGCGGCTACGGCAGCGAGGGGAACCGGTGGTTCGGTCATCATGCGCCATAGTTTGTTGAGATAGCGCCAGACTCCTTCTGCGCCCGTTTCTGACCATTCAATGTCGCGCTCAGGCGGACTATCTGACAACATAAATAACCGCGCTGTATCGGCACCGTACTTCTCAATAATGGCTGCAGGATCCACCACGTTCTTGCACGATTTGCTCATTTTTTTTATGCGCCCAACGGTGAC
This sequence comes from Alphaproteobacteria bacterium, assembly GCA_030739855.1. Classification (GTDB taxonomy): domain Bacteria; phylum Pseudomonadota; class Alphaproteobacteria; order UBA11136; family UBA11136; genus UBA11136. The sequence goes on from JASLYJ010000001.1 coordinate 93,681, forward strand.
GGCGGAACCATCGGAAGCTCTCACAAGGGTTCCATCTTCGCGGCGCTGGACGTCATCGGGAAAAAGCCAATCCCCCGTCTCATCGCGATAGGTTTCGTGACAGATCATGCCTTGGGTTAACAGGCTCACGAACGGTTCCTTGACTCCGCCATAACCGCATTTAAGAAGCGCGCGGGTAAAGAAACGAGAGTAGAGAAGATGCAAAACGGCATGCTCGATGCCACCGATATACTGGTCCACCGGCATCCAGTAATTCACGGCCTCACGGTCAAAAGCCGTTTCCGCATAGGGCGAGCAGAAACGGGTAAAATACCAAGAGGATTCAAAAAAAGTGTCGAAAGTATCGGTTTCCCGCTGAGCTAGTTTTCCACATTCCGGGCAGTTCGCGTCTTTCCAGTTAGGGTGGCGTTCCAGAGGGTTGCCAGGCTGGTCGAAAGAAACATCTTCGGGCAGCGTTACGGGAAGGTCTTCTTCGGGTACCGGGACAATGCCGCACTCGCCGCAATGAATCACAGGAATGGGACAGCCCCAATAGCGCTGGCGGGAAACTCCCCAATCCCGGAGACGGTACAGGGTAACGGCTTCGCCTTGGCCGGTTTTGGAAAGACGCGTGATGGCCGCTGTGACGGCCTCATTTCTTTTCAGCCCGTTAAGGAAGTCGGAACCTATCATAATGCCGTCGCCGGTGACGGCTGTATCTCCGATTTCGAAAAGCTTACCATCAGGTGAGACCACGGGAATCACCGGCAGAGCGTATTTGTGGGCAAACTCCAGATCGCGTTGGTCATGAGCGGGGCAGCCGAAAATAGCACCGCTACCGTACTCCATTAACACGAAGTTGGCCACGTAAAGGGGTAGAGTTTTCCCCTTCAAGAAAGGGTGATGGATTTTTATTCCAGTATCGTAACCTTCTTTCTCAGCTGCTTCGATGACCGCTTCGCTGGTACCAAGGGCATGACATTTATCAATAAATTCAGATAATTGTTTGTTTTTGGCCGCAAGCTCAGTAGCGAGGGGATGGTCTGGTGCTATGGCGCAGAAGGAGGCGCCGAACAGAGTGTCGGGGCGAGTAGTAAAAACTTTAAGCCGGTCGTCACGCCCTTCAATGGCGAAAAACACATGGGCACCTTCCGAGCGGCCGATCCATTTCTCCTGCATCAGCCGGACCTGATCGGGCCATGCTTTCAGCGAGGCTAGGGAATCCAGAAGATCGTCGGCGAAATCAGTAATGCGCAGGAACCATTGATGCAGTGTGTGCCGTTCCACCGGTGCGCCCGAACGCCAACCACAGCCGTCCACCACCTGTTCATTGGCGAGAACCGTCTGGTCTACGGGGTCCCAGTTGACCAGCGATTCCTTACGATAGGCAATTCCCTTGGCAAGGAAATCGAGAAATATTTTCTGTTCATGGCGGTAATAGCTGGGGTCGCAGGTGGCGATCTCCCGCGACCAGTCATAGGACAGTCCCATGGATTTAAGCTGGTCGCGCATGCTCTCAATATTCTGCCGCGTCCATTGGCTGGGTGGCACCTTGTTTTCCATGGCTGCATTCTCTGCAGGCAAGCCGAAAGCATCCCATCCCATGGGATGTAGCACGTTAAATCCCTGTGCTCGCTTGAACCGGGCAACTACGTCCCCCAATGTATAATTACGCACGTGACCCATATGCATGCGGCCCGAAGGGTAGGGAAACATCTCGAGTACATAAAATTTGGGATGCGACGACACGTTATCTACGGCAAAACAAGCGCCTTTTTCCCAGGCGCGCTGCCATTTTTTTTCCGTTTCCTTGAAGTTGTAACGTGTCATCTCGTAAACCGGCTCTATACACACAGGCACGAATAAAAACGTTCCGATATGGAAGCGACACTTTCCTTTGTCTGCACCCCAGAACTGGAAGCTGGATCATAGATGGGAAGCGTCATGAACACCACAAGGTCACTTTTGTTTACAGGAACGTCCTCCACATTCTTCGCCTAAGGCGCAGAGAGCGGGACTGTAGGCTTCTCAAGGACAAATCCTTCAATAGCGGCGATCCCGGCTGCGCCGCTTTGGGAGAGGCGGCGCACATTGCCGGTATGAATACCGCCTAGGGCATAAACCGGAAGCGGTGCGCCCCGCGCTAGCAGGGAAAATCGCAAAGGCCCCAACGCGCTCCGACCGGGGTGACTGGTGGTGGTAAAAACGGGAGAAAGCAGCGCAGCATGAATTCCCAGGCGCGCCGCCTTTTCCAATGCAGCACGGGAATGGGCGCTAACAGTGAATATCCTGCGTGGCGGGAGCCGGAGCAAACCACCCGTTATTTGTGCCGGAGTACGAAGCGCCACTTCTGGCAGATGAAGACCGTGGGTGCCGAGATGCAAGGCAAAATCCACATCTGTCCGATTTGCCACGGCAAACAAAAGATGTGCTCTGCGCCGGTGGCAAAGCTCTAGGAGTCTTCGGGCAAGGGGACGTCGTTCGGGATTATGGTAATCTCGCAACAGAACGGCGGCACCTCTGGGCAGGGCCTCGACGACGGTAAGGCTTTGATTGCGGTATTTTTCATCAACCACCAGAATAGACCGAGGCAGACGGCTAGCGTCACGCGTGTTACCCTTCACGCAGGCGCGCCGCGAAAGGGCGGCGGAAAGATACGCTAATTTTTGGCATAAACCGCAAACGCCTGCTGTCATGGGTTTCCTTCTTATCCGGCGACGGGTACCAGGAGGGCTTTGAAAGAAATACGGCTTCAAATTCTCTCCTTGCAGTTCGGTAGCGCCCTCCTTAATGGTGCTTGTGTTATGATAGAACGCAAACCTCAAACCGGGGGTGCCACTACGATTCTTGAAAATCTCCGGATCGTAACAGAGGGAATCATTTCCATGGCGAAAGCCGCTGGTCGTGATCCGGATGCGGTGACCCTAGTTGCGGTATCAAAACTCCAGGATAAAGGCAAGATCCGTCAGGCCCTCGATGCGGGTCACCGGGTTTTCGGTGAAAACCGGGTGCAGGAGGCCAAGGCGAAGTGGTCGCACTTCAAGGGTGATTATCCCGACCTCAAACTACATCTTATTGGCCCCCTGCAGACCAACAAAGCCCGCGACGCCGTGCGTCTGTTCGATGTTATTGAGAGCCTGGACCGGCCGAAACTGGCACGCACCCTGGCTGAAATCATGAAGAGAGATGGTCGACGTCCCGATTGTTTCATCCAGGTCAATACTGGCGAGGAACCGCAAAAAGCAGGTGTCCTTCCCGCAGATGCTGACGCCCTTATTTCTACCTGCCGCGACGAGCTGGGGCTACCAGTGACGGGACTTATGTGCATTCCTCCTCAGGACGAGGAACCTTCGCTACATTTTGCCCTGCTGGACGACATTGCTCACCGCAACAGGCTTGCCTTCCTGAGTATGGGAATGAGCAATGACTATCCCATTGCCGTACGTTTCGGCGCCACACATGTACGCGTGGGCACAGGTGTTTTCGGCCCCCGTCCAGCGCCGACTGTTGTGTGAGCGGGTTTTCTTTTGGCTCTATTCACAGGCCCGGATATCGATTCCCGTGTTCGGCGCGACGGCGGCGAGAATGTCGAGAACATCACTGCGGGCCACGGTAACGCAGCCTTCCGTGGGGGTATAATCCGGTGTTGCCAGATGAAGAAAAATGGCACTACCCATGCCGTGGCACACGGGTGCGTCGTTATGGCCGATGACCACGATCACGTCGTAAGCTTCATCCTCACGCCACAGAGTTTCACAATGCCCTCTATGGGGAAGAGTAACGGCTCGGTTGTAGCCGGGATCGCCGGGGTCGTCGCACCAACCGTCCTCTGGTTTTAGGGGGCGGATGGGAAGAATGGTCCGTGGCGCATCAAGACGGTCGGGACGATAGAAAACCCGGCGCAACGGAAAACGCCCTGCGGGCGTGGTGCCGTCGCCTTCGCGTTTGTCGGGGACGACCCCGCCCCGCCCTAAGGCACAGTTGTAACGAAGGTCGCTAAAAACTAAAGTGCCTGTCCGGCTCCCGGTAGTGTCGGGGATGACTACCATATCCATGACCGGAGTATAACCATCGGTAGCCTGCCGCCACCAGAAGGCAGTTGGGGACATGTTCTAGACAAAAGGAAAAAACTACCCTTTAGCTAGTGTTGTGACCGCTCTTTTGTCCGCTTCAAAAAAGATTTCGGAAACAGGCGCCAAAAGAGAATTATAGCATGTGGCCGCCACGTCGGGCTTTGGTCTGCAAGTAGGTTTTATTATGGTCGTTGGCGGGGAAGATATGGGGCACCCGCTCTTCCACTGTGATGGCGCACCGCTCCAGCGCCGCCACCTTGTGGGGGTTGTTGGTGAGCAGCCGCACACGGGAAAAGCCCAAGTCGCTAAGCATTTGGGCAGCTGCCGAAAAGACGCGTTCATCAGCCTCGAAACCAAGCTGTTCATTTGCCTCAAAAGTGTCGAAACCGTGGTCTTGTAGACGGTAGGCACGAAGCTTGTTTACCAACCCGATGCCTCGGCCTTCCTGGGTCAAATAGAGCAGAATGCCATTGCCGTTTTCGACGATGGTAACTAACGCCCCGTGGAGTTGTTCGCCACAGTCACAGCGCAAACTTTCCAGAAGGTCTCCGGTGAAACAAGAGGAATGAATCCGCGTCAGAACAGGCTGCTTCGGCGCTGGGTTGCCGATGACAATGGCAAGATGTTCCTGGTTGCCATTCTCGGGGCGATAAACATGAATTTTGGCCTTTTCGGTCAACGCTAGCGGCACCCTAGCTGTAACTACGGGAACGAGAGTGCCGTCAGAAGAACCGCGGCTAGCCAGCACATCTTCTGCGCAAACCGTCAGCAATCCGGCGCTTAGCGCCCATTGTTGTGCGAGCTTAACGAGATCGTTTCCCTCGGCGTCGAAAAGGGAGACGTCCAAAGGGACCGTCACGCAGGCTGGTAACAGACAGGCTATCCGGGCCAGGGCAAGCGATGCATCATAGATGCTGCCGGGCTTGGCCGGTGTTGCGGGAAGGTGGGCAAAGGGACCCGCTGCCTCCTTGCTGGTGGGATCGGCAAGCCCGGCCAGAAGCTGCGCATCGAAATCCGTGGGCAGGGGAAGCACGAGAATAGAATTAGCTTCCAGTTTCTTGTCCTCTTTTGCTCTGCTACCCATAGCGGAGGAAAGAATCAGGACCTCGCCGCGGCGCGCCGTCAAAATTAGGGAGGCCCGCCCTTGCGGCGGTATCTTCGGCGAGGATGGAGCGGGCGCTAGTGTCAGGAGTCTCTCGAGGTCGGCATTAGAAACGGTTTCCGCCGCCTGTACCAATAAGGCAGCAGCAGCATCTTTTGTTGCGTCTGCAAGAAGAAGGACGGGGATGCCCCGCCGCAAGTCGGCAACGGCGCGTTCCACGGCAATACCACTATGTGCCGTCACACCGGCCGTTGAAGTGACGGCCTTTTCTTTGGAGGACTCTTTCGGTGACTGCGACATGGCTGTGTTTTTATAGTAAAAATTCTTCTTTGGGACCGGCAGACACGTCTACGCCACATCATCCTGGATATGTAGGCAAGGGTAAACCGGTGGGAGCCAAAAGGACTATGCACGCAGGTAGTGCCGCGTCAAGCACTCACCCGGCCGCCGTCGTTTTTCTGCGCTGTGCTAGGTGACCCCGTGACTCCATCTGTTCAATTTTTCCCTGGCGGATGGTCTCGCCAGGACTAGGACATCGTGATATATAATACTCTGGCAAAGCGGAGGAAGTGGGCGTTTGGAGCCATGGCGGCAGCTAAAAAAATCCTGCTGATGGAAGATGACGTTACCTTGCGGCAGTTGCTTTCCGAACAGTTGGAACTGTACGAAGAATTTTCTACCACCGAGACTGACTGTGGGAGCAAAGGTCTGGAACAAGCCCGTTCCGGCCAGTTTGATGCGATTCTGCTCGATGTGAGCCTTTCGGACACGGACGGGAGTGAGGTCTGCCACCTCATGCGCCAGTCCGGGGTCAAGGTCCCCATCATTATGCTGACAGCGGTTGACACCGACGCCAATACTATCCTTGGCCTTAATGCTGGAGCTAATGACTGTGTCTCAAAACCTTTTCGTATCGACACTCTGCTGGCTCGGCTCCGGGCCCAATTGCGCCGGCACGAACAGAGCAAAGACGCCGTTTTTACTATCGGTCCCTACAGTTTTAGTCCCAGCGCCAAGATGCTTCAGAACAAGGAGGGAGACCACGAGATCCGCCTAACCGAGAAGGAGACGGCGATTCTGCAATTCCTTTGCCGTGCCGGCAACAAGCCCACGGACCGCGATGTCCTTCTCAACGAAGTCTGGGGCTACAACACTGGTGTTACCACCCACACCCTGGAAACTCATATTTATAGGCTACGTCAGAAGATAGAGGAGAATCCTTCCGAGGCACGGATTCTCGTCACCGAACAGAGCGGGTACCGACTCATTCTCTAAAAATTTTGCTGGCGCGACGTTCTGCGAGTAAAGAGAAAACGCCAGCTTTGTTCTTTGAATGGTCCTGATTTAAGGTTTCATGTCCACTACAACCGGCACATGATCAGAGGCGCGCGCCCGGTCTCGCGCTTGGTCTAGCACCTATGCACCAGTAAGAAAGCCGTGCAAGGACTCATTCGCCCAGACATGATCCAACCGCTGCCTACGGTTACTCTTTCTCCAGTCCCGGGTGCGATGCCATGAATGGGGGACTTTCCGGGAGACGTAGGGAAGAAATAATTTAGACGATGACAACAGCAATCTCACCCACACCGTTGATCCGCCCTTCCAGCCGGTCTCCACGATACACAGGACTTACACCCTCCGGCGTTCCGGTGAAGATAAGATCGCCAGGACGCAAGGTGGCAAAACGCGAAAGAAAGGTGATGATCTCGGGCACGCTCCAGATCAGGTCCGATAGGTCAGCCTTTTGGCGTGGCTCGCGATTCACGGTAAGCTCGATAACGCCCCGCTCTGGATGGCCACAGTGGGAAACGGGAGCAAGGGCGGAACAGGGTGCGGCGTTGTCGAACCCCTTCGCCATGTCCCAGGGCATCCCCGCCTTTCGGGCTGCGGTCTGCAGGTCACGCCGGGTCATATCCAGCCCTACACCATAGCCAAAGATACAACTCACAGCGTGGGCGCGAGGAATGTTGCGGCCGCCATCCTTGAGTGCCACCACCAGCTCCACCTCGTGGTGAAGTTCAGTGGTTTGCGGAGGATAGGCAAGATCGACCTGGCACGATGCGCCGTGGGCATCACAGGCGGGCAAGAGAGAATCCGAAGGCTTGCGGAAAAACACAGGGGTGGCACGCTTGGGGTCGGTCCCTATCTCGCGGGCATGAGCCGCGTAATTCTGTCCTACGCAATAGATGTTGTTGACGGGAAACAGCAACTCTTTGCCATCGGCCTCGTCTTGGCTTACCGGTAGCCTAGTGTGGGCTCCCGGCTCGAAGACATATGCGGTATTACGGGAGGACATAACGGGCCGCAGAGTGGCCAATCTTTCAAGAGGCCGCAATGGCAATCTTCACATGTCGGAAAAAGCAAGACAGAATCATCCAGAAGAAAGCCGGCTGGCCGGGGGGTGACTGGATGCCCGAGCCCCTCGTGGGATGCCGGGGTGAGCAGGGGAACCAGCCTGGCACTTCAAGGCCTTCAATATGGCCTTAAATGCTTCTGATGTGTAGGTAGAGTCGACTAGGGGACGACTCAATATGCCCGGCGGCAAACGAGGAGAGAAGAAATAGGCCCGTCTTTGGGCAATCCATTAAGATAGGGTTAAATAAAAGATGTAAAATTAAGAGGTTATCAAAATAGATGGAAAAAAAATCTAATATATAGAATTTTATTATACATATTAGATTAAACCCCTCACCCGCCATGTCGTAAGGATATGATTCAACATATTTTAAGTGTTGTTTTAGTGTCAAAGCCGGAGCCGGACGCTAAGTCCTAGGAAAAGAGGCTACTTGTTGAAGGGAATGTAGAATTTGCTGGGGTCTTCAAAGACAAAAAGTTTATTGTCCAGCTCCATTCCGAATCGAGCATCGTGCAGCGCCACTGTAGTGACGATGCCCTGAGAGTCGGTCACGGACCACTTGCGCAGGACTAGTGGCTTGTCGGAGAACGTCAAGGCTAGAGTTCCGGTATCGGGGTTATTGCTATCTGTAAGGTTCAGGCGCAAAACACCGCGAGCCCGGGAAAAACCGGAAACCTTCACATCGCTTCCGAGATTAAGCTTGCTGCGCAAAAGGACGCCTGCCAGGGTGTCGTCGAGACCGATGGTGTTGGCAGACTTAAGTGTACTATCGTAGTAAATTAGGTTTTTCCCGTCGGCAATGATTTGCAGGGGAACTGGAGGATTATAATTAACCCGCAGCTTGCCTGGCCGCGAAAGGTACAACCAGCCCTCGGCCACGCTGCCCTGCGACGTGATTTGGTAAAAACGGGCGGTCATGGTGGTTATGGCGTCGAGATAACTCTCGACCCGGGCAATGTCTTCCTTGTCGGCCTGGCCGAGGATCGTAGGCAGGGTGGCTTCCTTTACGGGCGGGGGTAAAGGCGCGGTTTTGCCAGAGGTCTCCGGCGCCAGCGCCAGAAGGAAACAGATAAGCGGAACAAATATGAACAAACGCGACGTCAAACGCTTCTCCCCTATGATTCTTATAAGATTCCTTTGCAGCAAGAACATGGCGCTAGGAGCCATCCGGTCGGGTCAGGAGCCTCCACCGTTGTGACCGAAGGCTAGGACCTCCCGCTTGCCCACATGGTTAGCGGGCCCGATGACGCCTTGTGCCTCCATTTGTTCAATTAGTCGCGCTGCCCGGTTATAGCCGATCTTCAGGTGGCGCTGGACGAAACTGGTGGATGCTTTGCGTTCCCGGCATACCAGGGCCACCGCTTGATCGTAAAGGGCGTCGCCGCCCTCACTGTTTCCTGCCTCACTGCCGCTAAGCTCCGCCTCCAGCGCGCTCTCATTGGTCACGCTATCCACATAAGAGGGTTCGCCCTGGGATTTCAGATACGACACCACAGACTCCACCTCGTTATCGCTGACAAAAGGCCCGTGGACACGGGTGACGCGCCCGCCTGTTGCCATGTAAAGCATATCACCCTGTCCGAGGAGATGTTCCGCTCCTTGTTCGCCAAGGATGGTGCGGCTGTCCACCTTCGACGTGACTTGGAAACTAATTCGAGTTGGGAAATTGGCCTTTATGGTGCCGGTAATCACGTCCACCGACGGGCGTTGGGTAGCCATGATGATATGGATCCCCGCTGCCCGCGCCATCTGTGACAAGCGCTGGATGATGGCTTCGATGTCCTTGCCCGACACCAGCATGAGATCAGCCATTTCATCTACCACCACCACGATGAATGGTATGGGTGACAGGTCAATGTGCTGGTTCTCAAACAGGGGATTTCCGGTTTCAGGATCGAATCCGGTCTGCACCTTGCGCATGGGGATCTCGCCCTTGGCACGAGCCTTCGCCGCACGCTCGTTGTAACCGGCAATATTGCGCACCCCCATGTGGGACATGAGGCGATAACGGTTTTCCATTTCCAGCACGGTCCACTTCAACGCTACTACGGCTTTTCTCGGTTCCGTCACCACGGGGGTCAGAAGATGGGGAATGTCATCGTAAACAGAAAGCTCAAGCATCTTTGGATCAATAAGGATGAGTTTGCAGTCGTCCGGTGGGAGGCGGTAGAGCAGGGACAGAATCATGGCGTTGATAGCTACCGACTTGCCGGATCCGGTAGTGCCCGCTACCAGAAGATGGGGCATGCGGGCAAGATCGACGATTACCGGCACGCCGCTAATGTCCTTGCCCAGGACCAGCGGCAACTGGGTGGTGGTCTTCTCATAGGGTTTGGATTCCAGAAGCTCCCGCAGAAGCACCGTTTTCCGCGTGGCGTTAGGAAGCTCAATGCCAATGGCATTACGGCCCGGAATGGCGGAAATACGGGCGGAAATGGCGCTCATGGAACGGGCAATGTCGTCGGCCAAGCCGATAACACGGCTGGTTTTGGTCCCAGGCGCTGGCTCCAGTTCATACAGGGTGACAATGGGGCCGGGCCGCACCTTTATGATAGCACCACGGATGCCGAATTCATCAAGAACCGATTCAAGAAAACGCGCATTTT
>JASLYJ010000020.1 GCA_030739855.1 Alphaproteobacteria bacterium
GCGCTGATTGCCCGTTACGAGACGGAAAAGGACGTCCGCGCCTTGCTCGATTACGAAGACCTGATCCACAAGGCCCGCGACCTGCTGCACTGTGACGGCGGTGTCAACTGGGTGCTCTACAAGCTCGACGGCGGCATCGACCACATTCTGGTGGACGAAGCCCAGGACACCAGCCCCGCCCAATGGGAGGTCATCGAGGCCTTGAGCGGGGAATTCTTCGCCGGGGAAGGTCGTCATGAAAACGCTCGCGAGACGGAACGCACCATCTTCGCCGTAGGCGACGAGAAACAGTCCATCTATTCCTTTCAGGGGGCCGAGCCCGAAGCCTTCGAGAGGATGCGCAACATCTTTGCCGAAAGGGTCATGGCGGCGGGGGCAGACTGGCGGCCGGTTGACCTGTTCCTCTGTTACCGCACGGCACCGCAGTTATTGACCGCCGTGGACCGGGTCTTCGCTAGGCCGGAAGCAAACACCGGACTGACGGCCACGGGTGGGGAGACGCGCCACCTTGCCTTCCGCTGGGGCCAGGCCGGATACGTAGAGCTGTGGCCGACGGTTACGCCGCAACAGGCCGAGGAAAGTGAGCCCTGGGACGCGCCGCTGGACAGAATCGCCGCCGCCAGCCCCGAAACCGTTCTCGCCACGCGCATCGCTGCGCGTATTTCCGGCTGGATCGAAAACAGGGAAATTCTAGAATCCCAAGGGCGGCCGATCCGTCCCGGGGATATTCTGGTGCTGGTGCGCCGCCGTACTCCCTTCGTGGACGAATTGGTGCGTTGCCTCAAAAATCACGAGGTGCCAGTGGCCGGCACCGACCGCATGGTGCTCACCGAACAGATGGCAGTGATGGACCTGATGGCCCTGGGCGCGTTCCTGCTCTTGCCCGAGGACGACCTTACCCTGGCGGTGGTGCTTAAGGGGCCGCTGTTGGGATTCAACGATGACGACCTGTTTGCACTGGCCCGTGGCCGCAAGGGAACCCTGTGGGCGGAACTGCAGACGCGCCGGAAGGAAACTCCGCATTTTACTGCCGCCTGTGACGAGCTGCGGGCGTTCCTGAAACGCGCTGATTTCACCTCGCCTTTTGCCTTTTATGCGGAACTTCTAGGGCCGGGTGACGGGCGCAGACGGCTCACCGCACGTCTGGGGCTGGACGCCAACGATCCCATAGACGAGTTTCTCAACCTCGCCCTGGATTTCGAGCGCGCCCATACGCCCTCGCTGCAGGGGTTTCTGCACTGGCTAGCGGCAGGAAGCGCGGAGATCAAGCGCGACCTGGAACAGGACCGAGACGAGGTACGGGTGATGACGGTCCACGGTGCCAAGGGGCTGGAGGCCAATATCGTCTTTCTACCAGACACCTGTGGCGCGCTCGGCGCCCACCATGACGAGGCCATGCTCTGGGCCACGGAAGGGGATGGCGAAGGGGACGATCTTAAGATGGCACTGTGGCCGGTGGGACGCGACAACGAGGACAAGCTATGCGCTGTCCTGCGCGAACACGGGCGGGCGCGTCGCAGCGACGAACACCGGCGTTTACTCTATGTGGCCATGACCCGCGCCCGCGACCGACTTTATGTGGGCGGCTGGGAGACCAAGAACGGACGCACCGCCGGCTGCTGGTACGATCTTGTGAGGGATGCCCTTGAAGGCGCCGCGGAATCGGTGGAGCTGGAATTCGGGGAAACCGGCTGGTGTCTCGCCACACCCCAGACGGCGCAGCCTGACGGCGAACGGAAAGAGGCGCCGGGCGCAGGAAAAGCCCCGCACCTGCCCGGCTGGGCGCGAGCCTTGCCACCACAAGACCCCCTGCCCCCGGCGCCGCTGGCCCCTTCCCGTCCGCAAACGGAAGAGCCTGCCGTGCTTTCGCCGCTGGAAACCAGCGGCGGGAAAGACAAGGCGCTGTCCGTATTAGCCCGCGGACGGCTCGTCCACCGCCTGTTGCAAAATCTGCCCGATCTTGCCGCAAGCGCGCGGGAAAAGGCAACGCTGGACTATCTCGCCCTAGCTGCGCCCACTCTCGACGAGAAAAAAAGGCGCGCTATCGCAAAGGAGGCCTTGGAGGTTCTTGAGACACCCGGATTAGCGCCTCTGTTCGCCCCGGGAAGCCTCGCCGAAGCGCCCCTTTGCGGCATGGTGAACGGGCGTGTCATCAGCGGCCAAGTGGACCGGATGGCGGTAGGTGAAAAGGAAGTCCTTGTGGTGGATTACAAGAGCAACCGCGCACCGCCGAAGGAAGGCGAGGCGGTGCCGGAAGCGTACCTCAAACAGATGGCCGCCTATCGCGCTTTGTGCCGGGAGATTTACCCGGACAAGGACATATGCTGTGCCCTGTTATGGACCGAGGGCCCTGCGTTTACACTTCTGGAAGGGGCGGTGCTTGACCGCCACGCACCTTGACGGGTGAGATAGCGCTTCCTAGATTGATAGCTAGTGGATGGCGGCCACACCGACCAGCCCACATTGGGTGACTCCCAAATTGAGTGAAACACAGAGGAACACACCCCCATGCCGAACCAGGTGACCGACGCGACCTTTGATGAAGAAGTCATCAAGTCTTCCGATCCTGTGATTGTCGATTTCTGGGCCGAATGGTGCGGCCCCTGCAAACAGATCTCACCCATTCTGGAAGAGCTTGCCAATGACATGGAAGGCAAGATCAAGGTGGCCAAAGTGGATGTTGACAACAATCCCAGCACACCTCAGAAATACGGGGTGCGCGGCATTCCTACTCTGATCCTTTTCAAGGACGGCCAGGTGGCCGCCACCAAGGTTGGAAGCATGGAAAAGAGTAAACTTTACGAATGGGTGAAGTCGGTGCTCTAGCTCCTCCCAAGGGTCTTTCGGCTGCCGTTTTTTAGAACTCCGCCTCTTTGGCGGAGTTTTTTCACGGTTCAGCCGTTCTTGTGCAGGATGGCCCCGGCAAGATAGAGAGAGCCACAGACGAGAATACACCCTGGCGCCTCGCCAGCCTTTTTCGCCTCCACCACGAGGCCACGAAGGGCCTCCTCGAGATTTTTCACAGCCAGTGGCTCCAACCCGTTCACACGGCCAGCCGCCGCGGCCTCCCTAGCCGTAAAGGAGGCGTTTTCGCCGGGAATGGCAATAGCCCTGGCGCGACGCACGTAGGGCGCCAGGGGAGCCAGAAACCCCTCAGGGTCTTTGCTGTTGAGCATGCCGAAGATGATGTCGAGCGGTGCCGGTGCCCAGCCTTGGGCGGCAGCGGCAAGGATTTCTCCCGCTGCCGGATTATGGCCACCATCGAGCCATAGTTCCCACCCTTTATCCAAACCGTCTACGAGCGGCCCGTAGCTGATCTGTTGCAGTCGCCCCGGCCATTCCACGCTCCCCAGCCCCTGCGCCAGGGCTGCCTCGTCCACGGGAAACCCGTCCAATAGCTCAAGACAGGCAAGCGCGGTGGCAGCGTTGAACATCTGGTGGCGGCCGTTAAGTCTTGGTGCAGGAAGGTCGCAGGAAATCTTCTGCCCCTCGAAGTGCATGGCTGTCGTCACTGAGAAAACATTCGAGAACTTCGTGTTCAAGGGCCACACCTCCCAGTCCTTTAAAAAACAATGAAGGGGTGCACCCACCCTTTCGGCTTGGAGCTCAATAACAGCTTGGACGTCCGGTCGCTGGGGAGCAATCACCCCAGCCACGCCGGGCTTGAGGATTCCTGCTTTTTCCTCAGCAATGGTGGACAGGGTGGAGCCTAGGAACTGTGTGTGGTCAATAGAAACAGGCGTAATAACGGTGAGCACAGGTTCGGGTACCATGTTGGTTGCGTCGAGTTTACCGCCTAGCCCTGTTTCCAGCAGAAGGATATCTGCGGGCAAACGGGAAAATGCCAGGAATGCCGCGGCAGTGGTGATTTCGAAGAAGGTAATGGGCTGGCCTTGGTTGACGGTTTCGCATTCCTCCAGAAGTTTTACAATCTCGCCGTCGTCGATGAGCCGCCCAGCGAGGCGCACCCTTTCATTGAAATTCACGAGATGGGGCGAGGTATAGGCGTGGACGCGGTATCCCGCCGCCTCGAGAAGGGCGCGCAGGAAAGCAATGGTGGATCCCTTGCCGTTAGTTCCCGCCACATGGACCACGGGGGGGAGCTTTTCCTGAGGACGGTCCAGCTTTTCCAGAAAGGCCTCTATACGTCCAAGAGAAAGGTCTATTTTCTTGGAATGCAAGCCTATCAAACGCTGGAGGACAGTGTCAGTCTTTGGGAGCATTTTGTGTGTTGGTGACGCGGCGAGGAGCTGTGCCGTTTTTTTTACTCTGGCTTTTTTTGGTCTCTGCGGAATCTCCCTTAGAAGGAGGTGTGAGCGGAGAAGTGGGCATAGCCACTACGTCAGCGGAAGGACCCTGGTTGCACAACAAGGTGAGGAGGCGGACCAGGGTATCGCGCATATCACGGCGATGGACCACCATATCCACCATCCCGTGCTCAAGAAGATATTCTGCTCGCTGGAAGCCTTCGGGAAGTTCCTCCCGGATAGTTTCTTCGATCACACGCGCACCGGCGAAACAGATCACCGCACCTGGCTCTGCCATGGCAATATCGCCACGCATGGCGAAAGAAGCGGATACACCGCCCGAGGTGGGATCGGTAAGAATGGTGATGTAGGGCAGGCCCGCCTCCTTGACCTTGTCCACAGCCAGGATAGTGCGCGGCATTTGCATCAGTGAAAGAATACCCTCCTGCATGCGAGCCCCGCCTGAGGCGGAGATCATGATCAGGGGGGCTTCCTGAAACACTGCCAGGCGCGCTGCCGCGAGAATAGCTTCGCCTACAGCCATTCCCATTGACCCACCCATAAAATCGAAGTTTAGAATAGCGGTGACCACGGGAATACCACCCATCTTTCCATGGGCGACGGTAATGGCATCATTAGTCTTGGTGCGGTTACGGGCCTCTTTCAGGCGCTCAGTATATTTTTTACGGTCACGAAATTTCAGTGGGTCGGAGGCAGGATTAGGCAGTTCGATCTTTTGATAGCCGTCCTCGTCGAAAAGAAAGCCCAGTCGTCGGTCTACATCGAAGCGAAGATGGTGGTCGCAGTAGGGGCATACATGCAGGTTCTCATCCAGTTCGCGGTGAAAGATCATCTGTCCGCAGCCGGGACACTTGTGCCACATGTTGTCGGGTACTTCCTTCTTGCCGACAATGGCACTGATCTTGGGACGGACGAAATTGGTAAGCCAGCTCATACGCGCGCCCCGCGAACACCAGCAGACATTTCGGAAACGAAGGACAGAACCTCGTTCACCAGTCCAGGGAGAGGCTTGCCCTGATCATCGAGGCCTCGGGCGATGATATCCACCAAGGCAGAACCCACCACCACGGCATCGGCCACAGCGGCCACTTCGCCCGCTTGCTTCTGGTTCTTGATGCCGAAACCAACGGCCACAGGTAGATTCGTATGGCGGCGCAGACGTGAGACGGCCTCAGTTACATCGGCGTTGGTTGCTGATTTAGTGCCGGTAATACCGGCGATAGAAACATAGTAGACGAAGCCTCCAGTATCTATGAGAACGTCTGGCAGCCGTGCATCGTCGGTGGTAGGAGTGGTGAGCCGGATGCAATGGAGTCCGGCCTCCATCGCCGGCACACGCAACTCCGCATCCTCTTCGGGCGGGAGATCCACCACGATGAGCCCATCCACCCCAGCCTCGTAAGCATCACTCACGAAATCCTCGGCGCCATAGGCATAAATGGGATTGTAATAGCCCATGAGGACAAGCGGGGTCCGGTCGTCACCTTTCCGAAAGTCGCACACCTGCTGCAGGACCGCCCGCAAGGTAGACCCCGCATTAAGTGCCCGCAGACTACTGGTCTGAATCGAGGGGCCGTCAGCCATGGGGTCAGAGAAAGGCATGCCCAGTTCAATGAGATCGGCGCCCGCCCCCGGCAAACCTCCGAGAAGGGCTTGGGAGGTGGTAGCGTCGGGATCACCACCGGTGATGAAGGCTACCAGTCCAGCGCGGTTTTCTTTATGCAGATGTTCGAAACAGGTGGCGATCCGGCCACCTCCAGCGGTCTCTGTGACTTTCGCAGAGGCGGATATATCAGAGGAAGTGCTCACAGTTCCACGTTTAGAACCTTGGCCACAGTAAAGATATCCTTGTCTCCGCGGCCACTCAGATTCACCACTACGATGTTGTGACTGGGCATGGTGCCGGCGATTTCGCCTACATGGGCCAGCGCATGACTCGATTCCAATGCCGGGATGATGCCTTCCAATTGTGTCAAAAGTTGGAAAGCCCCCAGCGCCTGTTCATCGGTGATGGACACGTAATCCACGCGGCCACTCTCGTAGAGCCAGGAATGTTCCGGTCCGACACCGGGATAGTCGAGACCAGCGGAAATAGAGTGGGCTTCCTTGATCTGGCCATCATCGTCCTGCAACAGATAGGTGCGGTTGCCATGCAGCACTCCGGGACGTCCGCCCGTGAGAGAGGCCGCATGCTCACCGCTTTCGAGCCCGTGGCCGGCGGCTTCGACCCCGATCATACGCACTTCTTTGATGTCGAGAAATGGATAGAACAGCCCCATGGCATTGGAGCCGCCACCGATACAAGCCACCAGCGTATCTGGCAGGCGGCCCTCGGCGGCCATGATCTGTTTGCGGGTCTCGTCGCCAATCACCGACTGATAGTCGCGCACCATGGCCGGATAGGGGTGAGGACCTGCTACCGTGCCGATGATATAGAAGGTGTCATCCACATTAGCAACCCAGTCACGTAGTGCTTCGTTGAGGGCGTCTTTGAGCGTCCGCGTTCCCGATTTCACGGGCACCACCTCAGCACCCAGAAGTTTCATGCGGAACACGTTGGGGGTCTGTCGCTCGATATCTACCTCCCCCATGTAGACGGTGCAGGGAATATCGAACAGGGCACAGACGGTGGCAGCGGCTACTCCGTGCTGGCCGGCCCCTGTTTCGGCGATTATACGGGTCTTGCCCATGCGCCTGGCGAGGAGAATCTGGCCCAAGCAGTTGTTGATTTTGTGGGCCCCGGTGTGGTTGAGGTCCTCGCGCTTGAGATAGATTCTCGCACCCTTGTCGCCTTTGGAAAAATGCTTACTCAGTCGCTCGGCGTAAAAAAGTGGGCTGGGCCGACCCACGTAGTGTTCTAGATAATAGCGGAATTCCTCGGCAAAGACAGGGTCGGCCTTAGCCTCGTCGTAGGCCCGTTCCACGGCAAGAATGAGCGGCATAAGGGTTTCGGCCACGTAGCGTCCACCGAAAATACCGAAGTGGCCGTCACCGTCTGGTCCGGCGCAATATGTGTTGGCTTGCGTCATGTGCTGGGCTTCATTGTTGCCGGTCAGGTTCGCCGGGGTTGAGGTCATGCCCTCCGATACCCCCAGAATGAACCACAGAGGCCCCGAAACGTCAAAGTTTTGCAGCCTCTTCGATGAAAGCCCGGATTAAAACAGGATTCTTGCGGCCAAGAGACGATTCCACCCCCGAGGACACATCCACTGCCTTAGCGCCACTGACGTGCACTGCCTGGGCCAGGTTCCCGATGTGTAGGCCCCCTGAGAGCATCCACGGCAACGGCCAGTCACGCCCGGCCAGAAGGCCCCAGTCAAAGGCTAACGCGTTGCCGCCGGGAAGCGCACCTTCCATGGTGGCCGGAGGGCGAGCGTCGAAGAGAAGGCGGTCGGTGCAAGCAAAATAGGCGTCAGCGGCGTCTACGTCGGCTTTCGAGGCCACCGTGATGGCCTTCATCACGGGCAGGCCGAATGTATCGCGCAACGCTGCCACGCGTTCCGGACTTTCCTCGCCATGCAATTGCAGCAGGTCGAGGGGGGCCTTGGCCAGCACGGCGGCGATGGCTACGTCATCAGCGTCTACAAAAAGGCCAGTGCGAGTGACAGTATCGGGCTGATGAGCGGAAAGGGCAGCGGCTTCTTCCGGGCTTACCGCGCGAGGCGAAGGCGGGTAGAAGACGAATCCTACATACTTAGCGTCAACGGTGGCCTCTGCCGCTTCGATGCTATTAACGCCGCATATTTTGACTTCCACCGCCATTACGGGCTTTCCGACGTTTTCCCCACCCCGCCTCCAGCTAGGTCAGCGGCAATATTCCTTACAACCGCAGCTGGATCCTTCGATCCGGTGATAGGACGGCCTATGACCAGATAGTCAGCCCCTGCCTCCAAGGCTTGGGCCGGGGTCATAACCCGTTTTTGGTCGCCGCTCCCGGCCCCCGCGGGACGTACCCCTGGTGTCACCAGAATAAACCCGGGACCGAGGGCCCTACGTATGGCGGCGGCCTCATGGGGGGCGCAAATGACGCCATCGGCTCCGGAATCGCGAGCCAGTTCGGCCAAGCGCATGACTTGGTCAGCGACACCTTCGGACACGCCGAGGGCCGGCATGTCCTCATCATCCAGGCTGGTGAGCACCGTCACGGCGAGGATTAACGGTCTGGGGAAATGGAATGTCTCGGCGATTTCTTCTGCCGCCTCGGCGGCTGCGCGGATCATAGTGGTACCGCCCCCAGCATGAATCGTGAGCATGGCCGGGCGCAGAACCCCGGTGGCGCGCACAGCCGCCGCTATGGTGTTGGGGATATCGTGGAACTTGAGGTCGAGGAATATGGGAAGCTCGGTTAGCGCTACCGCCATAACACCTGAGGGGCCGTTGGCAGTAAAGAATTCCTTGCCGAGTTTAACCCCGCCTACCAGGCCCACCAACTTTTCTGCCCAGGCGATGGCGGTGGCCGCATCGAGGGTGTCGAGCGCGCAGAAAATACGCTTCGCGGCGTCGTCAGGAGTAACTGGGGATGGGCTCATGTACCATGCTTCCGCTTATGTGAAAGGCGGCATTGCCGGAGAAAGGCAAGGCGGGAATACGACAAGATGCCGCCTCAGACAAGGGGGAAGAGGTCTTCGGCCGGGCGGAACTCTCCGTTTTCGGTATCCAGGGCGTAGAGCACGCCCTCCACGAGATCGAAATACCAGCCGTGAAGATGCAACTCCCTTGCCGCTACGGGAGAAGCGATCCAGGGGAACGTCATGAGATTTTTAAGCGAGGTCTTAACCCCTAGCTTTTCGCAGGCCGTCGCCTGTTCCTCCAGCCCGGCATCGGGCATGGTACGCAGAACCTCGTCCTGCGCCGAACGGGCAATTTCCATCCACGATTCCATGAAATCTGTAGATTCCGTGGTGGCTGGTTTCTCCCCTGATTCCATCAAGGCGTGGATGCCGCCACAGCGGGCGTGGCCGAAAACGATGATATGGGCGACGCCAAGGATGCGCACGGCGTATTCCAGTGCAGTGCTGGTACCGTGATGATGGCTGTCTCCCTGGCAGGGAGGCACCAGATTGGCCACGTTGCGGACCACGAAGAGATCCCCCAGTTCGGCCCCGGTGACGATGGCCGGGTCAACGCGGGAATCGGAACAGGCGATGACCATGATGCGCGGCGACTGGCCCCGACTGACAAGGTCCTGAAAGCGCGAACGGTTGGTGGTGAAGTTTTCCCGGCGGAAGTCCCGAAAGCCTGAAATCAGTTTTGCTATGTCATCCATATGTTCTTTATCTCTAGGGCGGTTCAGGGTTGATGGGTGCGGTACGGCCCCGGCGAGTGTTCGCCGGATTTTTTTATTTTCTTTCGGCGATTTCGCTGCCGGGGACGGAAGGAACAACCTTGGCAGCCATCGTGGCACGGTGGGCGCTTTCCTCACATTGGCCGGAAAGGTCCCGCTCCAGAGCGTTTACCTGACGAGTATTACGCCGCGCCAGACGCCGCCACCTCCCCTGGACAATCCAGACTAGGGCAGTGCCCATGAGAAACCCGAAGAGTGCGGCCAACAACACGGCCAGGTAGACTGGCGGGGTGGGGGTATAGGGAAAGGGATAGAGGCTAAGCGCTACCTCATCCCTGTTGTTGACAGCAAAAACGCTGGTGAGGACGGCAAAGGGAACAAACAGGAGCCAGAAGAGAACTTTCACACAACCCCCTTCTCAACGTGCGACAAAGATTTAGAAAGGGTGCGGCCAGCCAGCAGGAACTAGCGCTTTCCGTTGAGTCGCTCGCGGAGCTCCTTCCCAGTCTTGAAATAGGGAATGCGCTTTTCCTCAACCTGCACCATTTCCCCGGTACGGGGGTTGCGGCCAATACGAAAGCCGCGATGCTTCACTGAGAACGCCCCGAAGCCCCGTAGTTCCACCCTGTCACCTACGGTGAGAGCGGTGGAAATTTCATCAAAAATGGTGGCGACGATACGCTCCACGTCACGGTGGAATAGGTGTGGATTTCTTTCTGCAATATAGATGATAAGCTCCGACTTAGTCATGGTCTAGGACTCTTCCCAGCCTTCATATTTTCACTTCCCTGAGCCAAAACGGAATCTTTGACGCGGATGCGTAGATGACAAAAGCCAATCATGTTTACCGAATCCCCCCTACAGCTTCAGGTTGCCAGAGCGAAATCAGACCGTCAAGTGTAACCCTCTCAGAAAAAAACGTTTTTCCTGCCACTATGGAAATTATCCTGCGCCAAAGCCTGTTCTCACCTTCAATTTCCAACTCCTGTACCGGCAGAATTAATGCCACGTCATGCATGTGGTAAAACCATTGCCGCGCCTCCATTTCGCCACCGATTTCGTCCACTAGCCGAACCTTGAGCGCCTGGCGCCCGGTGAAGACCCGGCCATCGGCGAGTTTTTCCACCTCCGAACGAGAAAGATGACGGCGGTCGGAGACCATGTCCACAAACAGGTCATAAATATCGAGCACCAGATCCTTGGTGGCTTTTCGCACCAGTGGTGTAACAGATTCCAAGGGTGAAGGAACGGCCTTCAAGGGACCACTCTTGATGGCCTCGGTGGTGATCCCCAGCTTCTCGAGAAGGCCGGTAATGTCTGCGGTTTGCCAGATGACACCGATAGAGCCGGTGACGGAGCCTTTACGGGCAAAAATACGGTCTCCAGCCAGCGCTGTCATATAGCCCGCACTTGCTGCCACCTCGCCCATGACCACGGCCACGGGGATCCGCTTAGCAGCGACACGGATAGCGTGATAGAGGGATTCAGCGCCCACCACCGTGCCGCCGGGACTATTGATATGGACGATAAGGGCGACCTTATCGGGATCGTCGGCGAGGTTGGCCAATGCCGCCTCGCGCTCTAGGTCCTCGACGATGACCCCCTCCACGGTAAGCCGCGCCACCGACTGTTCCTTTTTGATTCTCTCGCCGTTCCCTAACAGAGCGACCAGTAGGGCCACCACGGCGAAAACCGCCGCAACGCGCCACAGGGTGAGGTGACGGGTCAAGCGTTGGCGGTCGAGCAGGCGGTCGGGCTCAAAAGACATGCCTTACCTTCGGCGCCCTCTCGCAAGAACCCGAAAGAGGGGCCTCACGCGGGCGGAGTCACGAGTTGGAGGGTTCTTCGTCTTTTTTCTCTCCGGGCTTTTCATCGACGGCTTCGGTTTCTGTTCCAGGCTGGTCGTTGCTGTCCCCATTCTTATCCTTTTTCGCCTCGTTGATGGCCGCTCCCAGGACATCGCCCAGGCTAGCGCCAGAATCGGATGAGCCGTACTCGTCCATGGTTTGTTTTTCCTCGGCCACTTCGTTAGCTTTGACCGACAGTGTGAGTTTGCGCCCTTTTTTGTCCACCTTTGTCACCTTAGCATCCACCCTTTCGTCAACAGCGAAACGGTCGGGGCGCTGTTCGCTGCGCGCTCGCGCGAGTTCCGCCTTGCGGATAAAGCCGGTAACACCGTCAGATACTTCCACCTCAAGACCAGTATCAGTGATTGCGGTGACCTTGCAGGTCACGGTCTCACCCTTCTTGATATCGGCCATAGCGGTGGCACCGGGATCGTCAGTGAGCTGTTTGACGCCAAGGGAAATCCGTTCTTTGGTGATATCCGCTTCCAGCACCTTGACCTTGAGCATGTCTCCCTTCTTATAGTCGGTGATCGCCGCTTCGCCGGGACGGTTCCAGTCGAGGTCAGAGAAATGGACCATGCCGTCGATATTACCGGGCAGCCCCACGAACAGGCCAAACTCAGTAATGTTTTTGATCTCGCCTTCGAGTTCGGTGGTGGCGGGGTGGGATTCGGCAAACTTTTCCCACGGGTTTTCGCTGCACTGTTTGAAACCGAGGCTGATGCGCCGCTTGTCAGTGTTCACATCAAGGATCGCGACCTCCACTTCCTGGCTACTGGAAACGATCTTGCCGGGATGGATGTTCTTTTTAGTCCAGCTCATCTCAGAGACATGGGCCAAACCCTCGATGCCAGGCTCCAGCTCCACGAAGGCACCGTAATCGGTGATGTTGGTGACTCGGCCACTGAACTTAGCACCAACCGGATACTTGGAAACTACGGACTCCCAAGGATCGGGCTCCAGCTGCTTGATGCCGAGGTTGATACGCTGGGTATCAGCGTTGAAGCGGATCACCTTCACATCTAGGGTCTGGCCGATGGATAACACTTCGGAAGGATGGTTGATGCGCCGCCAAGCGATATCGGTTACATGGAGCAGACCGTCCACTCCGCCCAGATCAACGAAAGCACCGTAATCGGTAATGTTTTTGACTATGCCTTTGAGAATCTGGCCCTCGCTGAGCCGGGAAATTAGCTCCTCGCGTGCTTCGGTACGGGATTCCTCGAGAACGGCGCGGCGCGAGACAACAATATTACCGCGCTTGCGGTCCATTTTCAGAATCTGGAAAGTCTGGGGTGTGTCCATGAGCGACGAGACATCGCGCACTGGGCGGATATCCACTTGGGAGCCGGGCAGGAAGGCCACAGCACCGTCGAGATCCACGGTAAAACCACCCTTGACGCGGCCGAAGATAAGGCCGTCGACATGTTCTCCATCGGAGAAGGATTTCTCGAGCAGTACCCAGGCTTCCTCACGCCGCGCCCTATCACGGCTGAGCATAGCCTCACCGTTTCTGTTTTCCAGCCGCACGACGAATACATCCACCTCGTCGCCGGGCTTGATGTCGGCCTCTTCGCCGGAGGAAGTAAATTCTTTTAGGGGGATATAGCCTTCTGATTTGAGACCCACATCTACTAACACCATGTCGTTTTCAATGGAAACGACATGACCCTTAGCCACCGTACCTTCAAATTTTTCCTGTTTCTTGAGGGATTCTTTGAGAAGTTCAGCAAAATTCTCACCCGTGGTCATTTCAGTCACAGGCTTCTCGTCATACGTCAAAGACGTTTCTGACATGGATACTCCTAACCTTCATGAAATCCACGCCCTCTCCCGCAGGGAGGGAGATCTCCTGCTTGATCTGCGGACCCGCCGTGTTCCGTCCCAAGAACGGCCTGTCCTGGTTGCACGGGACCGTTTGAACCCCCGCGCAAAACGGGCGGCATGGCGGGGAACGACCACTCAACGTTCCACGGGACGAAGGATAAGGTCCGGGATCGACGATTCAGGACCAACGAATCAGAGCGAAGGAGTCAGGGCCGCGGTTAAAGCGACGCAAGTCCTTTCGTGGAAAGATGGTCCAAAGCCGCGGAGAGCACCATTTCTGGGTCCATCTCCGTGGTATCGATCAGCAAAGCATCCTTGGATTTTACTAGCGGCGCAACGTCGCGCTGGCTATCCCGGGCGTCACGATCCTTCATTTCCTGCAGAACGCGGCCATGTATACTCTCGATACCCCGCTCCCGCAACTCTTTACGGCGGCGCTGGGCGCGCTCTTCGATCCCGGCGGTTATGAACAGTTTATAAGGCGTGTCGGGACATACCACGGTGCCGATATCGCGGCCGTCAATGACCGCGCCGGCAGCACCCCCCGGCGGTGAGGCCGCGAATTGCTGCTGGAAGCGGAGAAGCGCCTGACGTACCTCTGGAATCATCGCCACCTGGGAAGCCACCGACGCCGTTTCATCATTGCGTAAGGCTTGGTTTTCCAGCGCCTTCGGACGCAAGGAATGGGCCGCTGCCACAGCAACATCAGCCTCCAAGGGAACATTGCCCTGGTCTAGAAGACGCTGCCCCACGGCGCGGTAGAGAAGTCCGGTATCTAGATAGGCAAACCCGTAATGTTCCGCCAGACGCCGGGCCAGAGTCCCCTTACCCGCCGCTGCGGGGCCGTCTATTGCAATAACGGGTGGAGATGAATCGGCCGTCATCGGTCCTCTTTCATCCCTGTAATGGTGGCGCCAAGCCCATTCATAAATGCGGGGAAACTGGGAAAGCTGGTGGCGATGACGTCCCCGTTATCTACAGCCACCGCTTCTTTTGCGGCCATACCGAGAACCAGAAAGGCCATGGCCATGCGGTGGTCGAGGCCGGCGGCGATGGTCGCACCTCCCGGCGGCGGCTCCCCATTCCCTTCAATGGTCAGGGTATCGCCTTGCTCTCTTGCAGTGACACCGCAGGCGGCAAGCCCCTTTGTTATAGCGACCAAGCGGTCGCTTTCCTTGATCCGAAGTTCCCCCAGCCCGTGTAGGATGGTAGCACCCCGGGCATGGGCCGCGGCCACAGCGAGAACGGGGTATTCGTCGATCATGGAGGGGGCGCGTTCTTCCGCGATCTCAACCCCGCGAAGACCTCCCTCTGCGGCACACACCACAATATCGGCCACTGGCTCGCCGCAAGAATCTCGCCGGTTTTTAAGGGAAATCTCTGCCCCCATCTCACCCAGGGTTTCATAAAGACCCATGCGCAGGGGATTGACACAGACCCCTTCCAGAATAACCTCTGAGCCGGGCACAATCAGGGCCGCCACGACGGGAAAGGCGGTAGAGCTGGGGTCTCCGGGCACGGTCACTTGCCCAGCCGAAATCTCGGGATAGCCAACAACGGTGACAGTCTGCGCGCCACCCTCCTCCTGTTTGACATCAACTGTCACGCCGAAATGGCGCAGCAACCGTTCCGTATGGTCGCGGGTGGGCAGGGGTTCGGTGACGGCGGTTGCCCCCGGCGCATTAAGCCCGGCGAGCAGTAAGGCCGATTTGACCTGAGCCGAGGCCACGGGAAGAGTATGAGTAATGGGTACTGGCTCGGCAGCTCCATGTAACGTCACCGGAAGCCGTTCTCCCTCGCGAGTCTGGATCTCCGCCCCCATGCGGCGCAGTGGTTCGGTGACACGGGCCATGGGACGTTCACTGAGCGAGGAATCACCTGCCAGCACGCAAGTCAGGGGATGGGTGGCCAGCACCCCCATGAGAAGCCTTGCGCCGGTGCCTGAATTGCCCATCTGGAGAACCTCTGAGGGCTCGCACAATCCACCTAGGCCAACGCCGTTAACCCGGTAGCGGGGAGCGCCTGTTCCCGTTTCCCCTCGGGTAATATCCACACCCAGAGCCCGCAGGGCGTTAGCCGTGCCCATTACATCCCCACTTTCAAGCAAACCTTCAATGACAGTTTCGCCCACCGCCAGCGCACCCAGCAAGAGCGCGCGATGGGAAATAGACTTGTCACCAGGCGGCGCGGCAACACCGCGTAAAGGGCCGGTCGCCGTAGAGAGAAGAGAAGTCACCCTGATTCCTTGTTTTGTATTTCTTTTCCTATACCCTTTTTCCCATGAACCTTCGTGGCTCCAGCGGGATACTCATGAAGGCTACCGTGGCCGGGGATAGCAATATTTTTTTAACACATGATCGCCGAAAGCCGGTAGCCGTGCGTTACCAAGGTGTGTATTTTCGTTTTGACAGGTGGCATCGATCGTGGCAATTGCACCTTGCAACAATTTATTAACGGTGTTCGCACATCGTTCGGAGATCGTCACAATTTTTTTACGGAGAGTTCCAAGTGGCAAAGCCGGAATGGGGGATTAGACGCCACTGTCAGGCGTGCGAAGCCAATTTTTACGACCTTAAGCGCACGCCCATCATTTGCCCGACATGCAACGCCGAGTTTAATCCTGAAACATTCACGAAGCCGCGCCGGGCACGGGCCGTCGTGGAGAAAAAGAGCGACGACCACACCGCCCAAGAAACAGTGGCGGTAGCACCCGCTGCAAAAACTAATGACAGTTCAGTTTCTGCCAAGAAGGAAATAGAAGAAGGCTTGGATGACGATTTCGTGGAAGGAGCCTTGGATGAAAAGGATGAGGAGAAAGTTTTTGATCCTTCCGAGGAACTTGAAGCCGAGCCCGAGTTCGAACCTGACAGCGAGGAAGACGGGGACCTGGCACTGCAGAGCGGGCTAGACAAGGCCTCGGGCGAAGAGGGGGTGGAAGCCGGCGCCAAGACCACACCGGAAGAAGCGCCGAAGGAAAAACCCAAAGAGTCACAGTCCACGGCCGCGCCCAAGAAAGGTGCGAGAGCTAAACCCGTAAAGAAACCTGCGGCAAAGTCCAAAACAGAGATGAAAAAGACGCCCGCTGCCAAAAAGAAACCACCCGCCAAGAGCAAAACCGCGAAGAGAAAAACCTAGAGGGCCGCCTACAGGGCCGTGGATACCGCTGGAGAAGAGGCGGTATTTTTAGCTTGCCTGAAACGGGAGAGACTCCGTATGTATTGCCTCCTGTGTCATCCGTGAAGCGCAACCGTAGCCTCTCGGCAAGCGGCGCCATATAAAGGCGCCATGTGACAAGGCAGACGCCAAAACCCGCCATACGACCCACGGGTGGCATTTTCGGGGCCATAGCTCAGTTGGGAGAGCGCTACAATGGCATTGTAGAGGTCGTCGGTTCGATCCCGACTGGCTCCACCACCAGCCAAAGCAGGTGGTTAGATGTTTAGGGCCAACCCCCTATTTTTCTAGACATCGCAAACTGAACTTAGAAAAAAGTTTCTGCCACAAACACTAAATATGTGTCATTTATGTAACATCACCACAAAATGTAGTTATAAATTTTGATTTTTTAGCTTGAAAAAAAAAAGAATACCTTCATCATCATGCCCCATCGAGAACTTCAAAGTTCTTTTGTTGTGAGCAACAATTTCAGGAGTAAATAGTCATGATTGATAGGGCACGTGATACCGTATCAAGTTTGACAAGATTAGGTGTGGGGCTACTGGCGCTTGCCATCGTAGTGTCTCTGCTTGTCGGATCAAGTAACATGGCGTTCTTTGGGGACGTGGTCGGCAACATTACAGGTCTAGTGGCAAGTCTCGGAAACGCCGGTCTTCCCGGACTGATTGCACTCGGCGTTGTGATTTGGTTGGTCAAGTAACTGGCACAACGAAACAGACAATGAGCGGATGTGATCAATGAGCAAGCAGTTAATCAAGCATATTAAGTCGTACGTCGACCTTCTTGTGCCAACAGTCAGGGCAGGCATATTGTCCGTTCTGGTGATTGTGCTGGTTTACCTTCTGCTTGGAGAACAGTCCGGAGATTATGTTACATCCGTGGTATCTAATGTTGGGAACTTCATCAAGATTGCCTCAACTGAGGCTATTATTGGCATTGCAATAGTGATTGCCATTTGGTTGATGATAACCCAGAGAGAAAACTAGTCGGCCAACTTATTAGGAATTTTTCTCTTTCCAAAAAAGTTGGCCGTGAAAGCACGGTGCCGGCAAATCACATGAAAGTGAACCTGGAGTAGTCAGGGGCCGTCCCGCCTTGAATAAAAAAAACCCCCGTTCCCCGCTACGAAAACCAGCGGGGAACGGGGTCTTTTTAATGGGTTCCGTATACTTTATCCTGGGGCGCTCAATGCTCTCCGGGATAAAGACCGGTCAGACGAACGTCAGTCGCTGCCTAACATGCCGGCGAGACGTCCTGAGAGGGCCCCGAAGCCCGCGCCGATTATCAGCGAGATGACAGCTACAACGCCCGGATTGCTAAGAGTAAGCGACGAAACATCTTGTAAAACAGGCCCGCCGAGAAGGAAGAGCCCCGCAGTGGTGGCATAGCCGTAGACGGCAGCCGGGATATTGGCCAAGGCTGGAACCTGTGACGCTAAGACAAGAGCAGCCACTGTTACACCCACCCAAATCGGTACATTCAATGCACCGGCAATCGGCAGCAGGCCCGTCAGATTAAGGGCAACAACGGCTAGAACAGCTCCACTAATGTGCCCACATATAGCCCCTTTCAGGCCTTCGGCATTAGCGCCCGAAGCAAAATAGCAGCCCCATCCGATGAACACACCCCAGATATGCATACCTGGAACACCGAGGCCAAGCGCCAGCCAAGTTGCAACAGCGCCAAGGCCACCGATACTGACTGACAAAGCGACAAGACTAGACATAAGTGATACCCCCCCTATGGGTATAGTGGATTAAGAAAACGCGAAAAAGCTGAAGTGATTCTCCGCCGAGGAACCCATGGGCCAACTGTGCCCGCATTCCCTTTGGCATCAACCCCATCTTCACCCTACTCTTATACAAATACCTATATTCGTAGGGTGAAAATTTTATTGCACTGTATATTGTAATTGTCAATGGACAAAGGGGATGGCCGGTTCCCCGCACACCTCTTATTCGAATTGTTGGGCCTGTAAATAAATTCAGGTAGTACTATTTCTTCGTCTCGTATCTATTTGTAATCATTGGTATGAATGCAGAGCTGCCGGCTATTATGCCCCCATATCACATGATAATTACGTATTTCGTCTACTTCT
>JASLYJ010000021.1 GCA_030739855.1 Alphaproteobacteria bacterium
ATATGGCAATTTCCATCCTTGTCCGACAACTGAACCAGACACAGGCGATCACGATGGGGGTCGAGCCCCATGGTTTCAGTGTCCACGGCCACGCAGTTACCAAAATCCACGCTTGCGGTCAGATCGCCGCGGTGCAGCTTAAGGGACTTGAGCCCTGGCTGCTGGAATTCTAATTTAGAAGTGCTTCTGGCCATAGGCCTCCCCTCGTTTTCTTTGCGTCATCCCAGTTTCTCCGCGTTATCTCGGTTCGGCCGATCGGGATCAAAGAGGACCGGAGAACAGGAGAGGAATGGTGCCCAGGAGAAGACTCGAACTTCCACGGCCTCACAGCCACTGACACCTGAAGCCAGCGCGTCTACCAATTCCGCCACCTGGGCAGTTCAAGCAGTTTCCGTCGATATCGCCGCAACGCCGTAAAGTCAATCGACATTTCAGGGTGGGGCGTGCGGATGCCACCGTTTTCTACTCCTTGCATGTTTAGTATAAAGGGCCGCGTTTCCCAAACAAGCCGCTTGAATTTAGGCTATAACCACGACAAGCGTACAAAACTACGTAAGAGAACCCATATTATGACAAGCTCACACGGAAACTGCGCCCGCCAGATTACGGTTTTTGGCGGCAGCGGTTTTGTCGGCCGCCACTTAGTGCAGCGCCTAGCCGCACGCGGCGATGTGATACGGGTGGCCGTGCGCGACCCCTATGCCGCTCAGTTCCTCACTACCTGTGGCGATGTGGGCCAAGTGGTTCCCGTGGCCGTGGATATCCGGGACGCCGTGACCGTGGCGGCGGCAGTGGAGGGTGTCGATGCTGTGGTCAACCTAGTCGGTATCCTCTACGAATCGGGCCACGGCGTGCGGGCAAACACTTTCGAATCTCTCCATCACCAGGGCGCAGCAAACGTAGCCAAGGCTGCTGCTGCTGCCGGTGTGGGGGCGCTCATACAGATTTCTGCCATCGGCGCCAACAAATATTCCCCCGCGACTTACGCCCGTACCAAGGCAAAAGGTGAGGATGCCGTGCATGCCGCCTTTGCCGACGCCTCGGTGATTCGTCCTAGCATCATTTTCGGTCCCGAAGACAGATTCTTCAATCTTTTTGCCTCTCTCATGCGGATAACCCCCGTTCTTCCCATTATTGGATGTTCGCTGCCACGCCTAGAATTTCCCACTCCAGGCAAAGGCATTGGCCTGCCACGTCTCAACATCTACGGCAATGGCGGCCCCCGGTTTCAGCCTGTTTACGTAGGCGACGTGGCACAGGCCATCTGCGTATGCCTGGATTCCCCGCAATGCCGCGGCGAGACGTTTGAACTGGGCGGCCCGGACGTGCGCAGCTTTAAGGAACTGATGGAACTTCTGTTGGCACAGACTGGTCGTCGGCGTTTTCTCGCCCCGGTGCCCTTCCGGCTAGCCTTGATGGTGGCTGCATTTGTAGAACTGCTGCCCAAACCGTACCTGACCCGGGATCAGGTAAATCTGCTGCGCCGCAATAATGTGGTGGGTAGGAAGGCGAGAACTTTCACCGCCCTTGGCATTACGCCCACTTCTATGGAAATCGTCCTGCACACCTATCTTACCAGGTTCTGTTCCGGCGAGGCTATTAGGCAGGCGCGGCAGAGCTAGGCGGTCCCGTTTCGGGCCGGGCAAAACTCATCCGTAAACCTGGTACAGCAGAAAAATACCCAAAACCACACGGTAAATCACGAAAGGAGTGAAGGTGGCTCGTCTCAGCCAGTTCATCATGGCGGGGATAGCGATGAGGGCGGCGACGAAACTCAGCCCGCAGGCGAGATAGGCATCGGATTCAAGCTGAATATCGCCTTGCTCCGTCAGGCCCTTGAAGGCCAAGGCGCCGGCACCAAGAATGGTGGGGATGGATAGCAATAGGGAAAACCGAGCCGCTTCGGATCGGTTATAACCTAGCCAGCGTGCCGCCGTCATAGTGATACCCGCCCTGCTGGCACCAGGGACCAGGGACAAGGTCTGGGCTAGCCCAATCACAAGAGCATTGCCAAGTGTCATGTGCTCGATGTCTTTCACGGTTAAGGAAAAGCGGTCGATGAGATAAAGCAAGAGGCCAAAAATCAACATCATCCAGGCGATGATCTCCTGACTGCGCAAGATATTTCCAGCATAACGGTAAATAAGAAACCCAGCGACCGCCACCGGCAAGGTGGCGACGACCAAATTGATGACGAGGATGGCGTTGACCCCGTTCCTGTTTGTCAACAGGTCGAACAGGCCCTGGAGCAGAAGAAGGACATCGCGCCAGAAATACACCATCACTGCCAGCAGCGTGCCCACATGCAGAGCAACAACGATAACCAACCCTGAGTTCGGCCAGCCGGCAAAAACCCGAAGCAGCTCCAGATGGGCCTGGGAACTTACGGGAAGGAACTCGGTGATACCCTGGACTAACGCCAGAACTACGAGGTTATCGGACGGCAAACCAAACCTCCTGCTTGTCAGGCTTTCTTACAGCATTCATATCCTTTTATGCTATCACGGCTAGGGACGGGAGGGGCGCAATGTTTGCCCAAGCCTCAATCATCAAATGTTTTCACTTGGCCGGATTGTGCTCTAAGTTGGCGCCGTTATGCGCGTTCTCTACCATCTCTGGCTCTCGCCTTTTTCCCGCAAGGTCCGCATCATGCTGGACGAGAAGGGATTAGAGGCGGAACTGCGCCTTGAAAAAGTGTGGGAGCGCCGCGATGAATTTCTCGCCATCAACCCGGCGGGTAAGGTGCCGGTCATGGTGGAGGAAAACGGCATCGTACTGTCTGACAGCTACGCTATCTGCGAATATATTGAGGAAACCCACCCCGACCCTCCGCTAATAGGCAAGGATCCCTACTCCCGGGCGGAAGCGCGACGCATCGTCGCCTGGTTCGATGGCAAATTCACCAGGGAGGTCTCTTCAAATTTGATTTACGAAAAGGTGGTGAAACGGTTCTTAGGTGTGGGGAAGCCCAATTCCAAAGCCATCCGCGCCGGAACCACGAATATCCACGCCCATCTCGACTATATTGCCTATCTTACCGACCAGAGAAACTGGCTAGCGGGAGATGACTTTTCCTTGGCTGATATCGCTGCTGCTGCGCACATATCAGCACTGGACTATCTAGGTGACGTGCCGTGGAACGAGCATGAGAGCGCTAAGGATTGGTATGCCCGTGTCAAGTCGCGCCCCAGTTTCCGAACCATATTGGGGGACCATATCCCCGGCCTTCCGCCGCCGAAACACTACGCCGACCTGGATTTCTGAACTACTGCCATTCGCCTCTTGGGCATGATATCCGCTGAACCCAATCTTTCCGGAAACAATGAAACGGATTTGAAGCTCTTATGTTTCGGGTTCGGTTACACGGCGCGTGCTCTGGCCGAAGATTTGAAACGGGCAGGCTGGGGAGTCGTAGGCACCTGCTGCGAAGCGGAGGAAATCAAGGGGCAGGGCACTCATGAAGGCGTGCCGGTCCACGAGTTCAACCGCCACCACCCCCTTCCTAGGGACGTATTCGCGCACGTTACCCATGTTCTCGTCTCCGTGCCGCCGGACGAGGACGGGGACTCTGTTATCGACATGCACAAGAAAGATCTGGTCACCATGGCTGGGTTGCAATGGGTGGGCTATCTCTCCACCACTGGAGTCTATGGCGACCGCGACGGTAACTGGGTGGACGAGGAAAGCCCTCTCCGCCCCAGCGGCGATAGAGGCCGCCGCCGCGTGGTCGCCGAAGACGACTGGTGTGCCTTATGGAAATGTTTGGGCGTCCCCATCCATATCTTCCGCCTGGCGGGTATCTACGGGCCAGGACGCTCGGTTTTGGACACGGTACGCTCGGGAAAGGCAAAAAAAATTCTCAAGCCCGGCCAGGTGTTCTCGCGCATTCATGTGGCCGATATAGTCCGTGTGTTGCGGGCCTCTATGGCACGGCCCCGTCCAGGTGCTATCTATAACGTTTGCGACGACGAACCCGCACCATCGCAGGATGTGATGGACTACGCCTGTTCCCTTTTGGAGACGGAACCGCCACCGGCGGTTTCCCTCGAAAAAGCGACGCTTTCCGAAATAGCGCGCAGTTTCTATGACGACAACAAGCGGGTATGCAATCGGCGTATCAAAGAAGAACTGAGCGTAGCCTTAGAATTTCCCGATTACCGCAAGGGGCTAGATTCCCTCTTGCGTGGTGAGGGCTAGTAATTAGCAGTAATTTCCTACAGCGGCGGGTTAAGAATCTCCGCCACCGTCAGGAAAATGTACGACAGACTCTCGGGGCTAGAAAGTCGGTGATCGCCGTTCTTGATGAAGGTTACGGCCACATTGTCGGAGTCAAGACAGGTGGCGAGTTTAAGGGAGGTCTCCGGTGGCACCTCTTTGTCGAGAAGGCCGTGGAGAAGCCGCACTGGACAGGTAAGGGGAATGGCATCGCGCAGCACTAGGTTCTTGCGTCCGTCTTCGATTAAGATCTGGGAGATGGGGGTGTGTTCGTTACCATAAGGGCTAGGAATCCTTATGCTGCCCGTTTTTTTTAGAGTTCTTCTATCTTCCCTGCTCAGGGATTCCCAGACCAAGTCCTCGGTAAAGTCAGGTGCACCGGCGATGCCCACCATTCCCACCACCTGCTGGCGGCATTGGAGTGCCGCCAGGATCATGATCCACACCCCGAGGCTGGAGCCCACCAAAATTTGTGGACCCTCCGTCACCTCATCGAGAATCCGGACAGCATCTTTCTTCCAGCGGCTGATGGTGCCGTCAACGAAGGCGCCGGATGACTCACCATGGCCGAAATAATCGAAACGAACGAATGCCCGCCCGGTTTGGCGGCACAGGGTTTCCAGGCTGGTTGCCTTGGTCCCAGTCATGTCGGAGAGGAGCCCGCAGAAAAAGACAATTCCCGGTGTGTTCCCGGAAAGCGCACGATAAGCAATGCTCTCGCCATCGTCGCATGCTAGAAACTGTGGCGAGGGAGGCGGCTGTGTGACGTTCATGGGGGTAAACCGAATGTTTTTGCCAAATTGACGACATGACCGGAAAGCGCAAGTCTAACATCGGAAAGAAAACCAAGAAACGAAGTAACCCGACGGTTCTTCAGGTTCTCCCCTCTCTGGAGATGGGCGGTGGTGGCGTCGAGCGGGGCGCCGTAGACGTGGCCATCGCTGTAGCGGAGTCGGGCGCGAGGTCCCTGGTGGTTTCCCATGGTGGGGATATGGTACGGGAGCTGGAACGCGCCAAGGTGACCCATTTTCAGTTACCGCTACACTCCAAGAACCCGTGGACAATCCTCGTCAATATCGGCCGTCTCGAGAAAATTATTCGTGAGAACAAGGTGGACATCGTTCATGCACGTTCGCGAGCCCCGGCCTGGAGCGCTTTCTACGCCGCAAAGAGGGTTGGCGCTCATTTCGTCACCACCTTTCACGGTACCTATACCGGCGTCGATAATTTCCTAAAGAAATATTACAATTCCATCCAGACCCGGGGCGAAAGGGTCATCGTCATTTCCCGTTTTATCGGCAAGCACATCCGCTCCATCTATGGCGTGGAAGAAAACCGCATCCGCCTCGTCCATCGCGGTATTGATCTAGACCGCTTTGACCCTGCTAAAGTCAGCGCCGAGCGCTTGGTGCAGCTCGCCAAAAAATGGCGGTTGCCTGATGGTATGTCCGTTGTGATGCTGCCCGGGCGTATAACGCGGTGGAAAGGCCAAACCATAATGATCAACGCGCTGGCCCAACTGGGGCGTCATGACATCCGCTGCCTTCTGGTGGGGGCCGACCAAGGGCGGGCGGGCTACCGTAGAGAGCTGGAAACCCTACTCCAGCGGTTTGGGCTCGCCGATATTGTGCATGTGATGGAACACTGCACCGACATGCCTGCGGCATACATGCTATCCGACGTAGTGGTGTCGGCCTCCACCGATCCGGAAGCCTTCGGCCGCGTGGTGGCGGAGGCCCAAGCCATGGGGCGTCCGGTGATCGCTTCCGATCACGGTGGTGTAGGAGAGATGGTGCATTCGGAAAAGACTGGCTGGTTGTTTCCGCCGGGTGACGCTGAAGCTCTGGCCGGGGTTCTAAGACGGGTCCTGGATCTCAGCCCCGTGGAACGGGAGGTTCTCACTAAGACTGCTGCCGACTACGTCCACAAGAATTTTTCCAAACAGAAAATGTGCGATCGTACCTTGGGCGTCTATAATGATGTCATGGCGTCGAGACGCACGAAAAAGCGTGTTCCGATTTGATCTCTTCCCGAATCCTCGTCATCAAGCTGGGGGCGCTTGGCGATTTCATCCAGGCTATGGGGCCCTTCAGGGCGATTAGAGAGTTCCACCGGGAGGCGCGGATTACCCTGCTCACCACCGTACCCTTTGAGGCATTAGCTAGAAGATGCGGCTATTTCGACGAAGTCTGGGTGGACGAGCGGCCACGTGCCTACCAAATTCCACTCTTGCTTGCTTTGCGCCGCCGGCTACGCGGGGCGGAGTTTGCCCGCATCTACGACCTTCAGACCTCCAGCCGCAGTGGCTTCTATTTCCACATGTTCTGGCCCGGTTCGGCGCCTGAGTGGTCGGGGATCGCCGGGGGATGTTCCCATCCCCATGACAACCCAGCCCGCAATTCCATGCATACTCTGAGCCGCCAGGCCGAACAACTGGTTTGCGCAGGCATTGCGAAAACCCCAGCCCCGGATCTCTCTTGGATGACGGCCGACATCTCTCGCTTCGAGTTGGAGGGCGATTTTGTGCTGCTGGTGCCAGGCGGGGCCGTGCATCGCCCGGCCAAATGCTGGGGAGCAGACTCCTACGGGGCGCTGGCCCGACATTTGGCAAAGACGGGGCTGATCCCGGTTTTGCTGGGGGGGCTGGACGACGGCGAGGTGATAACCGCAATCGAAAAATCCTGTCCCCGTGCCCGGGACCTGTGTGGGAAAACGGAACTCGAAGACATCGCTGTGCTGGCCCGTGCTGCGCAGGGCGCGGTGGGCAACGATACCGGCCCCATGCATGTGATCGCTGCCTGCGGCTGTCCTTCCCTAGTATTGTTTTCCGGAGATTCTGACCCCACTTTGTGCGCTCCCCGGGGGGCGAATGTCAGCATTCTGCGCCGCGATCCCCTGACCCGGCTTTCCAGAGAAAAGGTCATTGCCGCGCTGCAGCTACGCGGTCCGTGACCGCTACTGTTCACCAAGACCAATCAGTGCCATTCAATGGTCATGCACCGCCCTTGACAGCGCCCCCAATCCCTCTACATTGCGGCCACTCGAGCCAATGAGAATCAGAGAGGACGATGGTTGCCATTACCCTGCCTGATGGCAGCGTCCGGCAGTACGAAGAGCCAGTTTCCGGCGCTGACATTGCTGCCGATATCGGCCCCGGCCTTGCTAAGGCTGCACTGGCCGTGCGTGTGAGCGGAACTCTCGCTGATCTTCTGGCTCCAATCGAATATAATGCTTCCGTAGACATTATCACCTCGAAAGACGAAGAAGCCCTGGAAATGCTGCGCCATGACGCCGCCCATGTGATGGCTGAGGCGGTAAAGGAACTCTGCCCAGAAACCCAGGCCACCATCGGCCCCTCCATCGAAGACGGCTTTTACTACGATTTTGCCCGCGATGAGCCTTTCACGCCCGAAGACCTTGAGAAAATCGAGGCTCGTATGCATGAAATCGTCAAGCGTGATGAAGCTATCACCCGTGAGGTCTGGGACCGTGGTGATGCGGTGCAATTCTTCAAGGATGCGGGTGAGCACTATAAGGCCCAGATCATCGAGGCCATCCCCGAAGACGAGTCTATCTGCCTCTACCGCCAAGGCAATTTCATCGACCTGTGCCAGGGGCCACATTTCCCCTCTACGGCCAAGCTGGGGAAGAGCTTCAAGCTGATGAAGCTGGCCGGAGCTTACTGGCGCGGCGATTCCAAGAACGAAATGCTACAACGCATCTATGGCACCGCTTGGTTCAGCGCAAAGGACCTCAAGTCTTATCTCCACCGTTTGGAAGAGGCGGACAAGCGCGACCATAGGAGGCTCGGCCGCGAAATGTTCTTGTTCCACCTTCAGGAGGAAGCCACAGGCAGCGTCTTCTGGCATAACAAAGGATGGACCCTCTACCGCACTATAGAATCCTACATCCGCGCGCGTCTCGACAATGCCGGCTATATCGAGGTCAATACGCCCCAGCTTGTGGACCGTACCCTGTGGAAGGATTCTGGCCACTGGGAGAAATTTCGCGAAAATATGTTCACCGTCGAGGCGGAAGAAAAGGTCCTTGCTCTGAAGCCCATGAACTGCCCCTGCCACGTGCAGATTTTCCGCCAAGGGATCAAGAGCTACCGGGACTTACCCTTGCGGATGGCCGAATTCGGCTGTTGCCACCGCAACGAACCTTCCGGCGCCTTGCACGGGCTAATGCGCGCGCGCGCCTTTACCCAGGACGACGCTCACATTTTTTGCACCGAGAACCAAATCACTGTAGAAACCAAAACCTTCTGCGACCTGCTTTTGTCGGTATACGCAGATTTCGGCTTCAAGGATGTGAGCGTGAAGTTTTCCGACCGGCCCGAGGTCCGCGCCGGAGATAATGCCTCTTGGGACAAGGCCGAGGAGGCCTTGAAGGAAGCCGTGGCCGCAGCGAGCCTGGAACACACCCTTGATCCCGGCGAAGGCGCGTTTTACGGGCCAAAACTGGACTTCGTTTTGCGCGATGCTATAGGCCGCGAATGGCAATGTGGTACACTGCAGGTGGATTTCGTTCTGCCTGAACGCCTTGACGCCTCCTACATCGGCGAGGACGGCGAAAAACACAGGCCAGTTATATTACACCGGGCCATCCTCGGCTCCATGGAACGGTTTATCGGTGTCCTCATTGAGCATTATGCCGGAAAGTTCCCCCTGTGGCTGGCCCCGGTCCAGGCAGTGGTGGCTACCATTACCTCCGATGCC
Source organism: Alphaproteobacteria bacterium (assembly GCA_030739855.1). Classification (GTDB taxonomy): domain Bacteria; phylum Pseudomonadota; class Alphaproteobacteria; order UBA11136; family UBA11136; genus UBA11136. The sequence continues at coordinate 8,937 of JASLYJ010000021.1, forward strand.
GACGCCTATGCGGAACGCGTTACCGGGGAGTTGAAGCAGGCGGGAATACGTGTAGCAATTGATCTACGCAACGAAAAAATCAATTATAAAGTCCGCGAACATAGCCACGGCAAGGTCCCGGTAATCTTGGTTCTCGGCAAACAGGAGGCAGAAAAAGAAACCGTTGCTCTGCGCTATCTTGGCGGTGAAAAACAAGAAATTCTTGCACTCCATGAGGCAGTCAATAGACTAGCTTTCGAGACGATGGTTCCGCCGTCAGCTTGACCGTCATGGGCCCAGTGGTTTTACAATGACGCAAGCATTGTTATCTTAGGTCAGTGGAAAAACGGAGACAGTCACATAGCAACTCCTCCCTTTAAAGCCCCCCCCAGGCCAAAGGGTCAGCGAATCAACGAGGAAATCGATACGCCCGAGGTCCGGTTGGTAGGCGCCGACGGAGAGATGGTGGGCGTCTGTTCCGTAAGCGAGGCCCTAGTAAAGGCTGAAGATGCTGGTCTTGACCTGATTGAGGTCTCTCCCCATTCCGCTCCGCCAGTCTGTAAGATTCTTGATTACGGAAAATACAAATATCAGGAACAGAAAAGACGCAACGAAGCCCGTAAGAAACAAAAGACCATGGACGTTAAGGAAATTAAGATGCGTCCCAACATCAACGCCAACGACTATGACGTAAAGATGCGGAACGTTGTGAAATTCTTAGAAGAAGGCGACAAGGTCAAGGTAACGCTGCGCTTCCGAGGGCGTGAAATGGTGCATCAGGATCTGGGTATGAACGTCCTCACCCGGGTGCGCGATGATGTTGCGCAACTCTCAAAGGTGGAACAGTTCCCGAAACTGGAAGGCCGTCAGATGACTATGGTCATCGCTCCAAAATGAGGCCCTTCATCATCCTCACGAAAAGACAAAGCTCTTCTCATCCTTCCTCCCCCCGGTAGCCTTGCTTTTAGCTGGCCGTGTGGTTATAACCCGCCTCTTATCAAGGCGCTGAGGCTGGGTATTTCGCCCGGGGCATGCCCTGCCGCCGGATATGTTGCCGGATCCGTTTCTGGAACCAGGGTTCAGCCTCATTATTAAGAGGGGATCAAATGCCCAAGTTAAAAAGCAAGAGTGGCGCCAAGAAACGATTCCGCCTGTCGTCAAAAGGCAAGGTGGTGATGTACCATTCGGGAATGCGCCACAACCTTCGCAAGCGTTCTCAGAAAACAAAACGCAAGGCGCGTGGCGCGTCCATCATGGCTGATGCCGATGCTCGCATTGTCCGGAAATTTATTCCCTTCGCGTGACGGAGACAGGCAACAATGGCCAGAGTCAGCAGGGGCGTAACCACCCACGCCCGCCACAAGAAAATTATCAAGCAAGCCAAGGGGTACCGAGGCCGCCGCAAGAACACCTTCCGTGCCGCCGTTCAGGCCGTGGAAAAAGGGCTGCAATACGCATATCGAGACCGCCGTGTCCGCAAGCGCAACTTCCGCGGCCTGTGGATTCAGCGCATCAATGCCGGCGTGCGTCAACACGGGATGACCTATTCTCAGTTCATGAACGGCATGAAAAAGGCGGGGATCGAAATCGACCGCAAGGTACTTTCTGATATCGCCGTCCGTGACGAGGTGGCGTTTGCCGCTTTGGTGAAACAGGCCCAGGAGGCACTGGGAAAAACCACTTGAGCCGCCCCTCGGCTGGATCTGCGAACGATCAGAGATTTCCGTTACGAGGGCCGGTTTCATCGCGGCCCTCTTTTTCGTAGTCTGTACGCATGAGCACCATGAACGATCTCGAAAAACTGGAACAAGACCTTCTCCAGGCTGTAGCCGCCAGCGGCTCAGTAGCGTCCCTTGAGGCCGTGCGGGTTGACGCGCTGGGCAAGAAGAGCAGCATTTCCCTGTTGATGAAGAGGCTGGGAGGGCTTTCTCTGGAAGAACGCAAGGAAAAGGGGCCGCTCTATAACAAGATCAAAAGACGAATTGAACAGGCTATAGAATCGCGCAAGGTGGCGCTGGAAATGGCGGAGCTGGGCGCCAAACTGGCCGCCGAGCGTGTCGACGTAACCCTGTCGGCACGCCCCGAAGGAGAGGGCCGCATCCATCCCATCTCCCAGGCCCTGGACGAGGTTCTGGCCATCTTTGGCGCAATGAGTTTTGCAGTGGCTGAAGGTCCTGATATCGAGGACGATTTCCATAATTTTACGGCTCTCAACATCCCGCCGGAACATCCCGCTCGCCAGATGCACGACACCTTCTATCTTCCCGGAGAACGCGATGGTAGCCAGCTGGTGCTGCGCACCCATACCTCGCCAGTACAGGTGCGTACCATGCAGATTCAGAAACCGCCTCTGCGTATCATCGCGCCGGGCCGCACCTATCGCAGCGACTCTGACATGACCCATACGCCCATGTTTCACCAGGTGGAAGGACTGGTGGTGGATGAACACGCCCATATGGGCCACCTTAAGGGCTGCGTCACTGAATTCTGCCGCGCCTATTTCGAAATCGCCGACCTACCCCTGCGCTTCCGTCCTTCCTTCTTCCCCTTCACCGAGCCCTCGGCGGAGGTGGATATCGGCTGTTTGCGGAAAGACGGTGAGTTGAAGATTGGCGGCAAAGGGGATAGTGGTGACTGGCTAGAGATCTTCGGCTGCGGCATGGTTCATCCCAAGGTACTGGAGGCTTGCAGTATCGATCCACATACCTACCAGGGATTTGCCTTCGGGCTTGGGGTGGAACGCATCGCTATGCTCAAATACGGCATTCCCGACCTGCGAACTTTCTTCGAGGCCGATCTACGGTGGCTGCGCCATTACGGCTTCGCGGCTCTGGACATTCCTTCTCTGGGGGGAGGCCTGTCGCAATGAAGTTCACTCTGTCCTGGCTCAAGGAGCATCTCGACACCCATGCTCATTTGGACGAGATAGTGGACCGTCTTACTGCTCTCGGTGTTGAGGTGGAGGAGGTGGTGGACCGGGGGGCGCTGCTGGAACCCTTCACCGTGGCCCGTATTGTTAGCGCCAACCCCCACCCTAACGCCGATCGTCTCCAGGTCTGCACGGTGGATACCGGAGAAAAGAGGGTCCAGGTGGTATGTGGTGCGCCCAATGCCAGGAAAGGTCTTATGGGAGTGTTTGCCCGTACTGGCACCACCGTTCCTGGTACCGGGTTAAAGCTGAAGAAAACCAAGATACGCGGGGTGGAAAGCCACGGCATGATGTGCTCTGCCAAGGAAATGGGATTGGGGGAGGATCACGACAGCATCATTGAACTTTCTGAAGACGCCACTCTCGGCCTTCCCTTTGCCAAGGCGGTGGGGCTTGACGATCCCGTAATTGATGTGGCTATCACCCCCAACCGGGCCGACTGTACCGGCGTGCGCGGTATCGCCCGCGACCTCGCTGCCGCTGACATAGGCAAACTCAAGCCCCGTCAGGTTTCCACCGTGGAAAGCACTTTCGTGGGGGGAACGGTGGTAACGCTCGACTTCACCAAGGATACGGCGGATGCCTGCCCGGTTTTTGCGGCGCGCGCAATCAGGGGCGTCAAGAACGGCAAAAGCCCGCAATGGCTCGCTGAGCGCCTGAAGGCGGTAGGGCTTAGGCCCATATCCGCCCTGGTGGACATCACCAACTATTTTACCCTCGACCTTGCCCGCCCCCTACATGTGTTCGACACCGCGAAACTATCCGGCGATCTCGTGGTGCGCCTGTCGAAGAATGGTGAAAAACTGGCCGCCCTCGACGACAAGGACTATGTGCTCGAGGATGGTATGACCGTGATTGCTGATGATTCCGGGATTCTGGGGCTTGGCGGTATCATCGGGGGTTCCGCTACAGCCTGCGGACCGGAGACAACCGAGGTGGTGTTGGAATGTGCTCTCTTCGACCCCACCCGCACGGCAGCAACGGGGCGTAAGCTAATGATCGACTCCGATGCCCGCTATCGTTTTGAGCGCGGCGTGGACCCCGAGTCCGTGCTGACGGGTATGGAGGCGGCAACTGCCATGATCCTCGATCTGTGCGGCGGCGAGGCAGGGGGGCCGGTGATCGCTGGTGCAGTGCCGGACTTATCACGGACCATTACTCTGCGCCTGTCTCGCATTGCTGGTCTGGGTGGGGTGGAGATGAACACCGACACGGTACGACGTATTCTTCGGCCTCTGGGTTTTACCGTCAGCGACGACCACGACGAAGTAACCGTGGTTCCACCTAGCTGGCGGTGCGATGTGGAAGGCGAGGCCGACCTAGTGGAGGAAGTCCTCCGGGTCCACGGTTACGACCGGATCCCGGCGGTATTCCCATCCCGCGAGACGGCCCTCCCCGAACTTGTTCCCTCACCGGAACAGTCGCGGGAACGCCGTATGCGGCGGCAGTTGGCGGCACGTGGAATGGTGGAGGCCGTCACCTGGTCTTTCATGAAAGCCGACGTGGCAAAGCTCTTTGGCGGTGGCGATGAAAGCCTTACTTTGGCCAATCCCATCAGCGCTGACCTTGACGTAATGCGGCCTAGCATTTTGCCAAACCTTCTCACCGCTGCGGCATGGAACCAGGCGCGGGGGCAGGGAGATTTTGCTCTCTTTGAGCTGGGTCCGGCCTATGCTGACACCTCCCCAGAGGGCCAGGCAAAGGTGGCTGCGGGGTTGCGCTCGGGCTCCACGGGCCCACGCCACTGGGCCGGAGAAATGCGAGCGGTGGATGCCTTCGACGCCAAGGCTGACGCCCTGGCCGCTCTGGCTGCTTGCGGTGTAGGGGGCGACATACTCCAGGTCACGGACGATGCCCCCTCTTGGTATCATCCCGGCCGCTCGGGCAGCCTGTCCCTGAGTCAAAGAACAGTACTCGCCCATTTCGGCGAGATCCATCCCAGCATACTGTCACGCCTCGACGTGAAGGGACCAGCAGCGGGATTCGAGCTTTTTCTCAATAATGTTCCGAAGCCAAAGCGAAAGGGTTCCAGAACTCGACAGCTCCTCGACCCATCGCCTTTTCAGCCGGTGGTGCGCGATTTCGCTTTTGTGGTGGATGAAGCCGTAACAGCGGCAGCTCTGGTTTTGGCGGTGCGGAACGCGGACAAGGGAGGAAGCCTGATCGAAGGCGTAGATGTGTTTGACCTCTATACGGGCAAGGGGATGGCTGAAGGAGAGAAATCCCTAGCCGTGGCGGTAACCCTCCAATCCAGAGACAAGACCCTCACTGATAAGAAAATCGAGGCTATAGCGAAAAAAATAACCGCCGCCGTGGCCAAGGCCACAGGGGGCCGTCTGCGCGGATGATTACTCCGACCAAGGAGGGGATACTGCCGGCAGGTATGGAATCCGATACCTGACCCCATGATCGATCTTTTCCGTATCCGTAATTTCGCCATCATCGCCCATATCGATCATGGAAAGTCCACCCTCGCCGACCGCCTGATCCAGATTTGCGGCGGTCTCTCTGGCCGCGAGATGCAGGAGCAGGTACTTGACAGTATGGAGATCGAGCGCGAGCGCGGTATCACCATCAAGGCCCAGACGGTACGCCTTTCCTACAAGGCTCAAGATAGCGAGACCTATATCCTCAATCTCATGGACACGCCGGGCCATGTGGATTTCTCCTACGAGGTGAGCCGGTCGCTGGCCGCCTGCGAGGGTTCGTTGCTGGTGGTAGACGCTAGCCAAGGCGTAGAGGCCCAGACCCTGGCCAATGTCTATCAGGCCATCGATAACGACCATGAAATCGTGCCGGTCCTGAATAAAATCGATCTGCTGGCTGCCGAGCCGGAGCGTATACGCGCCCAGATTAAGGATGTGATCGGCATCGACGTCAGCCATACGTTGGAAATCTCGGCCAAGACGGGGGCCGGCGTGGAAGCGGTGCTGGAAGCCATGGTGACCTGCTTGCCGCCGCCTAGCGGAGAGGCGTCAGTACCTTTAAAGGCACTGCTTGTAGATAGTTGGTATGATCCTTATCTCGGCGTGGTAATCCTGCTGCGGGTGCGCGATGGGACTGTGCGCAAGGGCATAAAAGTACGCATGATAGCCACTAGCGGGGTCTATACCGTGGAGCGCGTGGGCGTGTTCACGCCCAAGCCCCAAGACGTGAACACCCTTGGCCCCGGCGAGATCGGATTTATTACCGCCGCCATTAAGCACGTGGCAGACTGCCGGGTGGGCGATACCCTGACCGACGACAAGACCCCTACCGACGCCCCCCTACCAGGCTTTAAGCCTAGTGTGCCGGTTGTGTTCTGCGGCCTCTTCCCCCTCGATACCGCCGACTACGACGACTTGCGTGATAGCCTCGCTAAGCTGCGCCTCAATGATGCCAGTTTTGAATACGAGCCGGAAACCTCGGCCGCCTTGGGACTGGGGTTCCGCTGTGGCTTTTTGGGACTGCTGCATCTAGAAATTATCCAAGAACGGCTAGAGCGGGAATTCGACCTCGACCTCATTACTACCGCGCCCAGCGTGGTCTACCGCGTCCACACCACCAGGGACGAGATGCTGGAACTGCATAATCCTGCAGACATGCCTGACCCGGTGCACATTGATAGTGTTGAGGAGCCCTGGATCAAGGCCACTATTTTGGTGCCCGACGACTATCTGGGTGCGGTACTGCAGCTGTGCACCGACCGCCGTGGCGAACAGGTGGACCTCACCTATGCTGGGAGCCGCGCCATGGCCGTCTATCATCTGCCCCTGAACGAGGTGGTGTTCGATTTTTACGACCGCCTGAAATCAGTGACCCAGGGCTACGCTAGTTTCGACTACGAGATGGAGGGCTATCGCAAGGGCAACTTGGTGAAGGTTTCGGTGTTGGTCAACGCCGAGTCGGTGGACGCCCTAGCCTTTATCTCCTATCACGAACGCGCGCAAGCCCGTGGACGACTTATCTGCACGCGACTGAAGGAGCTTATCCCACGCCAGCTTTTCAAGATTCCCATACAGGCGGCCATTGGCGGCAATATCATCGCTCGCGAGACCATCTCCGCCATGCGTAAGGACGTGACTGCTAAATGCTACGGCGGTGATATCACCCGTAAGCGCAAGCTTCTGGAAAAACAAAAGAAAGGCAAAAAAAAGATGCGTCAGTTCGGCAGCGTAGAAATTCCCCAGTCGGCCTTCATCCAAGCTTTGAAGACCGGCGATGAATAGGTGGATCTCTCACAAATCATATGCCGCGTTGCAAGGGTGGCTGGGCTTGGGTATTTTGCCACCGCAACCGCGCTTCTACTGGAGGGATGGCCGAGTGGCTTAAGGCGCACGCTTGGAAAGCGTGTGTGCGTTTACGCGTACCGTGGGTTCGAATCCCACTCCCTCCGCCAGTCTCCTAATCTCACGCCGTAACGCC
>JASLYJ010000022.1 GCA_030739855.1 Alphaproteobacteria bacterium
AATCTGGCGTCACCATTATGAAAGTGACGGAAGAGCTTGATGCTGGAGATATTCTGTTGGCTAACTCCGTCCCCATAACCCCGGAGACCACGGCCCGGAGCCTCCATGACGAACTCTCCCAACTGGGCGCAAAACTGATGGTCATGGCCTTGGAAGCCGCGGCGGAGGGTACGCTAGCGCCACGTCTGCAACCTCAGGAAGGGATCACTTATGCCAAAAAACTGACCCCCGCCGAAGGCCGGCTTCACTGGCAGCGTCCGGCGAGTGAACTGGAGCGCCAGGTGCGCGCCTTCACGCCTTGGCCAGGTGCCTGGTTCGAATATGAGACCGCGGGAAAACGCGAGCGTATCAAGGTTCTCTCGGCTAAGGATCTGGCAGGTGGCGGGGAAAAACCAGGCACGGTCTTGGACGACAAGCTCACCATTGCCTGCGGCGAAGGGGTGCTTCGGATTTGCCATCTGCAACGGTCCGGAAAGTCGGCCATGGAAGTTGAGAGCTTCCTGCGCGGCTTTCCCGTTCCCGCACGCACCGTCTTACCGGAAGGCTAAGCATCTGTGCCGCGTTATAAGCTGACCATAGAATATGACGGTGGCGGTTTTGTGGGCTGGCAGCGCCAAGAAAACGGCCTGTCGGTGCAACAAGTCCTGGAAGAAGCCATCAAGAAGTTCTGTGGCGAAGCAACCACACTGTTCGGTGCCGGCCGTACCGATACCGGTGTTCATGCACTCGGCCAGGTGGCCCATTTCGACCTCGCGGAGGCGGCTGAGGTGGATACCATCCGCGATGCCCTCAATTTTCACGTGAAACCCGCCGCCATTTCAATCCTGGCTACCGAGTTGGTGGATGACGATTTTCACGCCAGATTTTTGGCCACTGAGCGGGCCTATCTCTACCGTATCATAAACCGCCGCTCGCCGTTGACTTTGGATAAGGGGCGAGCTTGGCACGTGATCGTGCCTCTAGACAGCGAGGCTATGGCCGAAGCGGGGAGGGCTCTTGTGGGTTTTTATGATTTTACTTCTTTCCGTTCTGTCCATTGTCAGGCGGAATCGGCAAAAAAGACCATGAACCATATTGTGGTCACGCGTCAGGACGAGGAAATCCAGCTGTTGTTACGCGCTCCGTCATTTCTTCACAACCAGGTGCGTATCATCGCAGGCACTCTTGCTTGGGTGGGGGAGGGCAAATGGACCACCGGGGAGGTGGTAGACGCATTGGCCGCCTGTGACCGTAGTGCCGCCGGACCTACCGCTCCGCCGGAAGGGCTATATTTTCTCGAAGCTATTTACGGAGAGAAAAAGAAGCAATAACTCCTAGGCGCTTAGATACCGGTGGCAATTTTACAGAGGGTCACTATTTATGTTCCACGGCCTCAAGAGGTCTGGAAATATCTGTCGAGGACCCTGAGGTAGATTTCTGTGAGCGCCTCGAGGTCCTCAATGGCCACGCTTTCATCTGTTTTATGCATGGTAGCTCCCACAAGTCCGAACTCGGCGACGGGACAGAAATGACGGATAAACCGAGCATCCGAAATGCCGCCGGAAGTGTTGAGTTCTGGTGTTTTCCCGGTAACGTCTGAAACGGCATTCTCAACCAGCTTGCTGAAATTGCCAGGCGGGGTGAAGAAGGCTTCGCCAGATATCTTAACATCCAATTGATAGTCCCTATTTATGGAATCGAAGCTCTGTCGCAGCCATTGCTCCAGTGCGGCGCCGCTATGGGTATCGTTGAATCGGATGTTGAACCGGGCCACGGCTCGCGCCGGGATTATATTAGGGGCCTGATTCCCCACATCCACCGAGGTGATCTCAAGGTTCGAGGGCTGAAAATGTTCGGTCCCTTCATCCAACGGCCGTTCGGTAATCTTGCTAAGCATGTGTAGCAGGCGCGGGATGGGATTATCGGCGCACTGGGGATGGGCGACATGGCCCTGGGTCCCGGGAATCGTTAGGCAACCGTTAAGACTGCCGCGGCGGCCAATTTTTATGGTTTCACCCAGATATTCGGGGTTCGTAGGCTCACCCACCAGACAGACATCCAGTGTTTCTCCGCGATCCTTCATCCAATCGAGGACTTTTGCTGTGCCGTTAACGGCTGGGCCCTCCTCGTCGCCGGTGATGAGCAGGCTTATAGAGCCGGGAAAAACTTTGTCGTGCTGATTTAGAAAACGGGCGCTAGCGGCCACAAAACAGGCGATAGCACCTTTCATGTCTGCGGCCCCACGCCCCAGGAGCCTATCCTGGACAACCACGCCGGCAAAGGGGTCTACGCTCCAGTCCTCCACGTCTCCCGCCGGAACGACATCAGTATGCCCGGCAAAACAAAAGTTGGGCGTCTTATCGCCGATGCGGGCGTACAAGTTGTCTACATCCTGCGTTCCGGGTGCAGAAAATGTCATCCGATGACAGGAAAAGCCCAGTTTTCCGAGGGCTTCTTCAAGAACCGCTAGTGCGCCGCCGTCTTCTGGTGTCACGCTTGGACAACTGATGAGGGTACGGGCTAGGTCGAGAGGGTTGGCACTCATATAGGACTCTAGCGCGCCTCAATCGCGGAGTAAGTCGTTGATCGAAGTCTTTGAGCGGGTCCTTTCATCCACCTGTTTGACGATGACCGCGCAATAGAGGGATGGCCCGGGGGACCCATCGGGTAGCGGTTTGCCCGGCATGGTTCCCGATACCACGACCGAATAGGCGGGGACCCGTCCATAGTAAATCTCGCCACTGGCACGGTCGACGATTTTTGTGGAAGCACTGATATAGACTCCCATGGAAAGCACTGAACCAGTTTCGACGATGATACCTTCGGCAATCTCGGCACGGGCGCCGATGAAACAGTTATCTTCAATAATTACCGGGCCTGCCTGGAGAGGCTCAAGAACACCTCCGATCCCCGCACCCCCTGAGATATGACAGTTCTTTCCCACTTGTGCGCAGGATCCCACCGTGGCCCAAGTATCCACCATGGTTCCGGAATCTACGTGAGCCCCGAGATTGACGAAAGACGGCATGAGCACCACTCCCGGCGCGATATAGGCCGAATGGCGCACCACGCAGTTGGGCACGGCTCGGAAGCCTGCCTGTTGCCAGCGTTCTTCGTTCCACCCCGTGAATTTGGAGGAGACCTTATCGTACCATCTAGACTCGCTTTGGCCGACCGGGATCACTACATTGTCCTTGAGCCGGAAGGAAAGAAGAATGGCTTTTTTCAGCCATTGATTGACGTGCCACTGGCCATTTTTTTTCTCGGCCACGCGGACAGTCCCAGAATCCAGAAGATTCAATGTTTTTTCCACAGCTTCGGGGAGTTCACCCTCAGTATGGACATCGATTTCCTGACGTGCTTCCCAAGCATCATCAATGATTTTTTGCAAGTTCGAATACATCATAAAAACCCTGAAGCAGGGGAAATAGGGGAAAGAAAGTGGGAACATGCGGCAGCAGGCTTGCCCTGTCAACGCCTTGACATGGGGAGATTATGCGGGGCTAGTACCTTGCGAAGTACGGGTGGCCACCAATTCACCGATCCAGCCTGACAGATCGTCTGTTACATGGTGAATATGGTCGTAGCTTTCGGCTTCCTCCGCCCAGCACGTGTCGTTGCGCACCAAAATGGTAGTTATGCCTATTTTCGCCGCAGAGACGAGATTTCTCGGGACGTCCTCGAACAGGGCGGTAGTTTCCGCACGCAGCCTGAAGCGCTCAAGCAAGCGGTGATAGGCGGCGGGTTCTGGCTTGGGGATGAAATCCGCTTTGATAATATCGAAAATGCCTGTGAAGAACTCTGCAATTTCCAGTCGGTCGAGGACCTTTCTGGCATGATCGCCGGAGCCGTTGGTATGAATGATTTTGCGCCCCCTCAGCCTCCCCAAGTTTGCGGCTAATTCTGGATCGGGCGACAGTGGGCTAAGGTCAAAGTCGTGAACGTAGTCTAGGAAGACATGGGGATCGGTACCGTGGTGAAGCATGAGACCACAAAGCGTGGTTCCGTATTTTCGGAAATAGGATTTTTGGACTTTGAAGGCGTCGTCGGTTTCAAGTCCTAGCTCAGCTTCGATAAAAGCCTTCATGCGTTGATCAATAATGGCAAAAAGATTGGAATTCGCAGGGTAAAGCGTATTGTCGAGGTCGAAGATCCAGTCCTCTACATGCTTCAGGGAAGGGTCGGGGACATGCTCCGGTCCCGCCTCGCCGCGAGCAGGGCCATTTTTTTTCGCAGAAGGGGTCTTGGTGTGCATGGTCCGTGAGTTTTTCAGGCGCGGCAGACCAGCGTGCCGACGCCATGCTCGGTGAAGATTTCCAGAAGCAGGGAATGGGGTATGCGGCCATCTATGATGACGGCGGCCTCCACCCCCCCCTGAACAGCTAGGATACAGGTCTCTACTTTGGGGATCATGCCGCCATGAATGGTGCCGTCAGCGATTAGTTCCTTGGCTTGTTCGATGCTTAGTTCCGGAATCAGTTTTCCAGATTTGTCCTTGATCCCGTCTACATTGGTGAGCATCAGCAGGCGCTTGGCCGTCATAGCCTCGGCGACGCTCCCGGCCACGGTATCGGCGTTGATGTTATAAGTCGTGTCGTCTTGGCACACCCCGATGGGGGCAATGACCGGGATGATATCCGATTCCTTCAATGTTTCCAAAATATGCGGGTTGACGGACGCCGGTTCACCGACGAAACCGAGGTCGAGGATGCTCTCAATATCGGAATCCTCGTCCCGCTTCCTGCGCGCAAGCTTTTTAGCCATGATGAGGCAGCCGTCCTTACCGGACAGGCCCACGGCATTACCGCCGGCTGACTGGATGGCCCAAACGATTTCCTTGTTGATGGATCCCGAAAGCACCATTTCGACGATTTCCACGGTTTCTTTGTCGGTAACCCGCAGCCCACCCACAAAAGAACTCTTGATCTTCAGCCGCTCCAGCATGCTGCTGACCTGTGGGCCGCCACCATGCACCACGATGGGATTGATTCCCACCTGTTTAAGCATGACAATATCGCGGGCGAACAGGTTTGCCAGATCTGCATTGCCCATGGCGTGACCGCCAAATTTGATGACAAAAGTCTTGCCGCCGTAGTTGCGCATGTAAGGCAGCGCCTGGGAAAGCGTCCGTGCTTTAGCCAGCCAGGCATCGTGAATATGTGAAGAGACGCCATTTCTTCCCTTGTTACCGGAGGGAAGCGGCGATTCGTCGAAGAAGTCCTGCAAGGTCAGTGGAATGCTGCGCCGCTCTGCCGCCTTCAGAAGCGGTTCTATGTGTTTTTGTGGAATATGCCCCCCGGTGCCGCCATTGACCTTTGGATAGGTCCAGCGATAGACACTGGTGGGACTGATACCGAGCCATTCGGACACGGTCTGAGGCCCGCCACACAGGGCAATGATGCGGTCAGCTACGGTGGACATAATGGGAATTTACGATTTAAGTAATAGAAGTCAAGCTAAATAATTGCTTTTTTAGTAAAAATCCCTCCAAAGACACTACCCAGTTTCGCACAGCCCTGCGAGCATGGCACGCAATTCAGGAATTCCCGTTCCCTCACGAGCGCTGGTGGCAGTAATACAAGGGTGACAGGCGGGGTGCACGCGCATTTTCTCAACCAATCGTTCCTTTAACTGTGACAAATCCCCCTCCTTGGTCTTGTCGGTCTTGGTCAGTATGATCTGATAGGAGACGGCAGCGGTGTCGAGACGGTCCACGAGTTCGCAGTCGATTTTTCTAGCACCGTGGCGGCTATCCATGAGGAGGCATAGTCGTCGCAGGGTGACGCGTCCTCGAAAGTAGGCATCGGTGAGTGCCGTCCATCTGGCTATCTCCTGCTTCGGAGCCTCGGCATAGCCGTGACCTGGAAGGTCCACGAGCATCATCTGTTCGTTGAGGATAAAAAAATTAATCTGGCGGGTTCGCCCCGGCGTTTGGGAAATGCGTGCCAGGGTATTGCGTCCGGTCAGCGTGTTGATGAGGCTCGATTTTCCCACATTGGAGCGGCCGGCAAAGGCCACTTCCGGCATGGTGCTGGGGGGAAGGTTTTCCGCCGTCGTAGCTGCGGTGATAAAACGACATTCTGCAGCAAAAAGACGGCGCCCTTTTTCTAGTGATTCAGGTGTGATCCCGGCCGCTGCATCCTGATCCGCCCCGGTCATGGTTCATCTCCCGCTTTTAATTTTTCTCCGCTGGCGCATCCATTTTTCTCATTATGAACCATTGTTGGCCGATGGACAGCACGTTGTTCCAGGCCCAGTAAATCACAAGACCCGCCGGAAAATTGGCCAGTAGAGCGGTGAAGATGAGGGGTAGGAACTGGAAGATTTTGGCCTGAATGGGATCGGCTGGGGGCGGATTGAGCTTCTGCTGAAGATACATGGTTAGCCCCATCAGGATGGGCCACACGCCGATATGCAGAAAGGACGGCGGATCAAAGGGAAGAAGTCCGAACAGATTAAATATGGAGGTAGGATCGGGCGCGGAAAGATCGGTAATCCAGCCATAGAACGGCGCCTGGCGCATCTCGATGGAGACAAACAGTACTTTATAAAGGGCGAAAAAGATGGGGATTTGAACCAGCATGGGAAGACAACCTCCCGCAGGGTTGACCTTTTCTCGCTTATAAAGCGCCATCATTTCCTGGTTCATGCGTGCCTTGTCCTGCTCGAAGCGCTCTCGCAGTTCGGTGATCCGCGGGTGTAGCTTCTTCATGGCGTTCATGGATCGGAAGGATTTATTTGCAAGAGGATACATGAGAAGCCGGAAGGCAACGGTCAGGGCAAGAATACCAAGACCAAAATTACCAAAAATTCGGTTGAAGAAATTCAGAGCATAGAAAATAGGCTTGGTGAGAAAATAGAACCAGCCGAAATCCACCGACAAGTCGAACCGGTCAATACCGTACGTAGTGGCATAGGTGTCGAGCAGTTCAACAACCTTGGCCCCGGCAAAAAAATTGCTGGAGACCTCGGCGTTGCTACCCGGCGCAAGAACGTATTTCCTGCCTAGGTAGTCGGTTTGATACCTGTCTTGGCCGTTCACATTAGTATATTTGAAATTAGTGTCGACCAGATTTCCCCGGCCCGGGGCTAGGGCTACAAGCCAGTATTTGTCCGTGATTCCTAGCCATCCTCCGGTGGTGGTCTGGCTGATCTCATGGTCTTCCTGAAGCTCATCGTAATCCACTTCCTTCAGTGTGCCGTCGAAGACCCCTAGCGGACCTTCGTGGAGGATATAGAAACCTAGGGTGCTGGGTGTTCCCGCGCGTGAGATTAGCCCATAGGGATAAAGCGAGACTTCTTTCTGGCCCCTGTTTTCCACCTTCTGGATGACGGTGAACATGAAGTTGTCATCCACTTCAAAGGTCTTACTGAAAACCAGCCCCTGTCCATTATCCCAGCTCAGTGTGACGGGGCTGCCAGGAGACAATACCTTGCCACCGCTCAGGCGCCAGACTGTTTTCCCATCGGGAACCACACCCCCCCCCTTGGGTCCTGCTGTCCACCACCCATGGCGGGCGAAATAGGCATTAGGCCCGCCGGGCGGTGAGAGAAGGTGGATGGATGGGCTCTCCTGTGAAAGGGCTTCGCGGTATTTTATAAGAATAAGATCGTCAATCCTGGCGCCAGTTAGTGCTAAGGAGCCTACAAGTTGGGACGTTTCGATCCTTACGCGGCCGCTTTCGGAAAGGGCTTTCTCCCGTGTGACGGAAAAGTGTTTGCTTTTCTCAGTAAGAGACGTCGTGGGCTGCACTGAAGATGGTACAGGTGTAATATCTCCGCCACCGCTTTCAAGGACAGGCGCTTCTGGAGCCATGTCTCTGTCCCCTTCCTCTTGGGAGACGGTAGTGTCTCGGATCGGCGGCGGCGGGCTGAAAAAATATTCGAATCCCACCAGAATCAGGAGCGAAAGAACAATCGCCAGGAAAAGATTGCGTTGCTCATTCATGGTAATCTTCTCCCCGGTTTAAGGATGGGAAGCGGAGAAAACGGTCGTGGCGAAAAGTCACAAACATGCGTGGCACCGGGTCATGGCCGTGATGGCCCCAGGGGTGACAGCGGGCAATCCTTCCAATGGCGAGAAAAATTCCCTTCACGGTGCCATGGCGGGTAACCGACTCCAAAGCGTAGTCAGAACAGCTTGGCGCATATCGACAACTTCCGCGAATAACCGGGGAAATCAGAGTCTGATAGCCACGGATTAGACCGCGCAGCAGATGTTGTGCAGGATTCATGCGGGCACCGGATGTCTTAAACAGAACGATAGGCTTTAAGCCGTTTTAGGGACTTTACAAGGTCATCCAGAAGCTTAGGAAAAGGACGGGCCAATGTCCCTTTGCGGGCGACGAGGACTAAATCATATCCCGGTTTGGCGTATTCCGGGATGACTTTGGCGACCGCAGCGCGGAGACGGCGGCGCGCCCGGTTTCGTTCTACGGCGCCGCCCACTCTTTTACTGGCGGTATACCCCACGCGTATTGACATGTTTTTCTCCGTAGATTTCCCGGAAGGGAGCGGCTCGTGGACCATGGCCTGGAGAATCAGGCTAGGCGTCACCGATTTGCGGCGCGCGGCTGCGACGCGGAGGAAGTCCGACCGCCGTTTGAGGCGTTCGATGACGGGAGGCATAAGATTTAGGCAGATAGGCGCTTGCGGCCCTTGGCGCGGCGTTTTGCCAGCACCCTGCGGCCCGCCACGGTAGCCATGCGGGAACGGAATCCGTGCCGGCGCTTGCGAACGAGCACGCTTGGTTGATAGGTGCGTTTCAAGGGTCGACTCCGATATGTCTTGGGAGTTCAGGATAAGGACGGGTGTATAAAGTCTGGAGCCGGTGAAGTCAATGTTGCTTACAGGGAAAATCCGGTCAGAAAAATCGTCTTTTCTCGTGGAGTTAGCATCGTTTTCTCAACTAGGTTTCGCGTAGAGGTAAGTAGTTGAGAAGGGGCCATTGTGCCTAGATGGAAGAGAGGGACCGAGGTAAGGATACCCTTATTTGTTAGGTAAGAATTGTGAGTGAACCAGAAAAACAAATTCAGGAATTTTCTTTCACAAGGATGCTGCCCATTCTCGTTCTTGCCGGCGGGCTGGGGACATTTCTCTTTCTCTGTGGCTCGGAATACCTGACCTTTGAAACCTTCAAAGTTAATCGGGGGCTGCTTCTGGATTTTGTGGAATGGAACGGCCTTGTGGCTGTTCTGGCGTATATGGCGGTTTACGCCGTGGCCATCGCGTTTTCCCTGCCTAGCGGAGTAGTTCTCACTCTCGCCGGAGGGTTCCTGTTCGGCACCCTTGGTGGCGGGATGATTGCGGTGGCAGGCGCCACTATTGGTGCCACGGTGCTATTCCTGGCCGTACGCACGGGCTTGGGAGAACCCCTACGGGTACGGACGGGGTCGGCCATGCGGAAAATCGAGGAGGAGTTCCATGAAAACGCTTGGAGTTATCTTCTCTTCCTTCGCCTGGTGCCGGTTTTCCCGTTTTGGATTGTTAATCTGGCCCTGGCTTTTCTGGGAGTGGGATTAAAAGCTTTCATTATCACAACATTGATCGGAATCATTCCGGGAACCCTTATTTACGCTAGCCTGGGCAACGGTCTTGGCGTGTTTTTCGATCAGGATGCCATGCCCAATCTCAATATCATTTTACAGCCCGAAATTCTGTTGCCCCTTGTAGGGCTTTCTGTATTGACTGTGATCCCGGTGATTTACAAGCGACTTAAAACTCGCCAGGAATGATACTGTGAGAAACGGGGGGCACGCGGAACTCAAACCCCCTTCGCCCCTCTTGCCCGCGGATAGCCCCTTATTTTGCCGTGGATTCGGATTAGTAATGGATGGCTAATCACCCAAGGCCACGCCTTCACGGCGAGGGTCAGCTCCGCCCAGCAATCCGTCTGGCGTCACTTGAAGGCCGTGCAGTCCGCTGGTCATGGGTCGGATGACTACTTCATGCCCCATGCGGGTGAGGTTATACTCCAGCGTTTCCAAGGGCGTTCCTTTCTCGATCACGGTGATGCTGCCACGATTACTATGATTGGGGAGGTTGATAGCTTGCTGGATGTTCTGTCCCTGATCGAGCACTGCCACAACGGTCTTGAGAACGTAGGGGATGATGTTTGTTCCTCCGGGAGACCCCAGCACCAGAGCCAGCTTTCCTTTCTCGGCAAAGACCAAGGTGGGCGCCATGGAGCTGAGTGGCCGTTTGCCCGGCTCCACCCGGTTCGCCACTTCTTTTCCTGCCGCCCTCGGGCGGAAGGAAAAATCGGTGAGCTGGTTGTTGAGAAGGAAGCCGTGCACCATGAGGCGCGAGCCGAAAGTGTTTTCTATACTGGAAGTCATGGCGACGGCATTGCCCTCTCCGTCGATCACACTGATATGAGTAGTAGAGGGGTAGCCAAAAGTCTCTCCGGGCATCAGGTTAAGTTGCTGTAGGTGGTCGGGTGTGCCTGGAAAAACCCGTTTTATTCTCTTGTGGGGCGATATAAGGCTCGCCCTTTCCGAGAGATAGCCGGAATCGAGAAGTTCCTGCTGTGGTACGGAAATGAAATCAGGATCAGCGAGATAGGCGTTGCGGTCGGCGAAGGCCAGACGTGTGGCTTCTGCCAGGAGATGAACTGTTTCCGTTGTTGCGGGATCTAGCGAAGCAAGATTAAAGGATTCCAGAATACCGAGACTCTGCAAGAGAGTAATGCCACCGGAAGAAGGTGGTGGCATGCCGCAGATCTGCCAGCGCCGGTAGGGGCGGCACAGGGCGCGGCGCTCTTTCGCCTTGTAGGCCGCAAGGTCGGCTAGAGAGAGCGTTCCAGGATTGTCCGGGGCCTCTCGGATGGCGGCCACTATATCTTGCGCCACCCAACCTTCGTAGAAGACCTTGGTCCCGTTTTGCGCAATGGCGCGAAAGGTGCGGGCAAGGGGCCTGTTGACCAGTTTTTCTCCCACAGCAAGGGGATCACCCTCAGGGGTGTAAAAATAGCCCTTCGCGGCTGCAGATGTGCGCAGATATTTATCACGGGCGATTAAACCATGCAGGCGCGGTGAAATGGCAAAACCTCTCTCGGCTAGTTTGATGGCAGGAGAGAACAAGGACTTCCAGGAAAGCTTGCCGTGATGTTGATGGGCTAATTCCAGCATGCGCAGCAGTCCCGGAACACCCACCGACTTGCCCCCTACAACAGCTTCAAAGAACGCCTGTGGCTCTTCGAAAAAATCAAGGAACATATCCCCCGTTGCTCCTGTTGGCGTCGTCTCCCGACCGTCATAGGTGGAAAGCTCGTCACTGGCAGAGTCGTAATAGAGCAGGAATCCACCACCGCCGATGCCCGAGGACTGTGGTTCTACCAAGTTGAGAACCATTTGCATGGTGATGGCGGTATCTACGGCATTGCCGCCTAGACGCAGGATATGTCGCCCGGCCTCCGCCGCGTGGGGATTGGCTGCCGCCACCATGAATCGTTGTCCTTGGGCCGCAGGAATGCTGCCCGAGACGTTAGTAGTACCTTTGGGTTGTGAGCGGCCATCAGACGGCGGTACGCATCCGCATAGAAACAGGAAACCGAGGAGAAACAAAAAGCGTGAATGAAACATGGGACAGAAGTTCAACATATATCGGGGAAAAATCATAATACTCGATGGAGCATGATCTCCTGATTCCGTGGGGGTGGAGAAAGCTGCCGTAAATTAGGTTTTGGGAGAGACTTTGACCAATCCGGGGAATGCAGTATAACCCTTCTTCCCCTGTTATGTTGCAGCGCACGACATGCTTGGGCGGTCGTATCGCAGTTGGAATGTTGCAGGAATAGTGTAAGGAGAGACAGGCCAGTGAGTGCCCTTAGCCGTATAAGCCGTATTTCTGTGCCGGATATTCAGGCCCGAAAGGGCAGTGAACCAGTGGTCTGTCTGACAGCTTATACTGCCCCTACAGCCAAGCAGGTAGACCCACATACAGACCTAATCCTGGTGGGGGATTCTCTGGGTATGGTGCTATACGGTTTTGAAACCACCCTGCCGGTGACGCTGGACATGATGATTGCTCATGGCGCTGCTGTCATGCGGGGGTCGTCACAGGCTTGTGTGATTATCGACCTTCCCTTCGGTTCCTATCACGAATCCCCAGAACAGGCTTTCCGCTCAGCCTCCCTGACCTTGAAGAAAACCGGTGCTAACGGGGTAAAGCTGGAAGGCGGAGTGGAAATGGCCGACACCATTACCTTTCTCACTCGTAGGCATATTCCGGTCCTCGCCCATATCGGGGTCATGCCCCAATCGGTGAACCAAACCGGCGGTTACCAGGCGCGTGGCGAAGACGCCATGGAAGCCAAGCGTATCATTGCAGACGCCATGGCCGTTGCGGAGGCAGGGGCCTTCGCTGTGGTGATCGAAAGTACCTGGGAACCCGTTGCCCGTGAGATTACTTCTCTGCTTTCCATTCCCACTATCGGCATTGGCGCTTCCAATGCTTGTGACGGCCAGATTCTCGTGACCGAGGACATGATAGGGCTGTTTTCCAATTTCACGCCTAAATTCGTGAAACGCTACGCCGATCTAGGCCAGGAAATTTCCAACCTTGCAGCTGCTTACGCCGCTGATGTGCGTTCACGGCGCTTCCCCGGGCCGGAACATTGTTTCGGAGCCGATAAGAGAAAGGCAAAAATCGCCAGCGTCAGCCGCAAGGCCGTCTAGAACACTTTCCTGTTTCACGGGCCTTTGAGGGGATGGCGGAATGATGCAGACTTACGGTATTTCCGTTATACGTACGGTTCCCGAACTGCGTGACCAGACGGCGGCATGGCGCGATGAAGATGAGCGCATCGCTCTGGTTCCCACTATGGGTGCGCTGCACGAGGGGCATATAGCGCTGGTGAGACGGGCCCTTGAGACCTGCGATCGGGTTATAGTCTCTCTCTTCATCAATCCTACCCAGTTTGGAAAGAACGAAGATTTGAGCATCTATCCCCACGACGAGATTGGTGACATAGAAATTCTCGAGGAATTGGGCATCCACGTGCTTTATGCGCCCACGATGGAAGAAATGTATCCCGATGGATTTGCGACTTCCGTTCGTGTATCGGAACTCACCGAGGGCCTGTGCGGGGTATTCCGCCCGGTCCATTTTGCAGGAGTGGCTACGGTGGTGACCAAGCTCCTGTTGCAGTCTCTTCCTGATGTGGCGGTGTTCGGTGAGAAGGATTACCAGCAATTACAGATTATCCGAAGACTGGCACGCGATCTCGATATCCCTGTCCTCATCGATGGCGTGCCAACGGTCCGAGAAGAGGATGGTCTCGCTCTTTCCTCACGCAATGCTTATCTCTCGCCCCGAGAGCGCGTCATGGCCCCTTCCCTTTTCAAGGTCTTGCAGAAAGTGGCAACCGGCCTACAGGCGGGGGAGGAGGTCCAGGGATTGATGGAGGCAGGCAAAAGGGAGCTTCTGAAGGATGGGTTTTCGAAGGTTGATTATTTCGAAGTCTGCGATGCCGAGACCCTAAAACCGGTCTCTCGCATTAAAGCCGCCGCCCGTGTTCTAGCCGCGGCATATCTTGGCAAGACCCGCCTCATCGACAATCATCCAGTTGTGGCTAATAGGGGTGACTGATTTGGACCTCTACTGACGGGGTCAAAGTCCGTAAGGATTTCCTAGTCTCGCCCATGCTATCCATGAAAAAACCGATGCTAGAATAACGCCGGTTTTTTTACATATTTCTACGCGAGAGATTCCTTACCGCAAATAGATACGCACCTCGTTGGTTTGCACATCGCCGCTGTGCATGGCGGAGAGTTTTACCCGTTCGGCAGGAAGTCCCATATCCGACAAGGTCTGCAAAACTTCCTCAGCGCTGCGCTGCGCAGAATGCGCATTAATGGAAAGTTGAGTTGGGGCGCCACCGCTTGGCGACACAGCGACAAGATCGAACACGGCGTCAGGCTTTCGGTCCAGTGTCCGGTTGATAGCTGTGAAAAGGGCCTGCGAATAGTCAACGTTCTTGCGGTCGAAGCGGATAACCACCAAGGGGCGGCGGTCGGTCGGTGAAAAGGCTACATCCCCTCCTGTGGATCCTTCCGTTGAAGCGGCTTTCGCAATGCGGGTGCTAATGTGGGAGCCAAAGAACTCGCCTTTCTTAACGGCCAGCGCAAGCGTGGTGAGGTTGTTACGCTCACGGGCCACATATTCGGTCTGCCGCCTGATATCCCCATTGAGTTCATAGAGAAGCCTCTCGACGACCACGATGGTTCTGTCCACATTATCTTCAAGGATGGCGAGTTGGCGGTGGTCTTCCTCGATAGCTCCGGAAAGTCCAAAAGCGGCCGTGGTGGATTCCAGAAGGAACCCGACCATCGCCGTGTCTGACGTGACGCGGTTGGAAAGGCTGTTCATATGGGCGATGTCGTTACCGAGGAGCTCAATCTGGACCTGGCTCTCGTTCCACTGTTGGGTGAGGACGGGATTGCCTGGCGTGGTGCCCACCTGGAGACGAGACTGAATGGCGGCGACAAGGCCGTAGTAGATCTGGGTGTGCTGAGTTACCTGGGCGCGAATGGTCTGTAGTTCGTTGTTGTGAGCGTTAAGGGCGCCCTGAAGGTTGTTGAGATCGTTGCGTAGTTGTACGACCTTACCCCCCACGAAGGTACCTGTGGGTTGTCCTGGCGTTGCCGGCCCCACCGAAAAATCAGTGCTGCCCAGTGTAGGGGGCAGTGCCCTGGGGGATGGCGGTGTAGCGGGGGGCGGTGGCATGTAAGCAGGTGCGCCATCTTGGCCAGCGGGGGTTTCTCCCGGTGCCACGGGAATTTCCACGACCTCCACATCTTCGACTTCATCATCGCCGGAGAGCGACGGCCAGAGGTCATCTCCGATGTAAGCGCAACCGCTTAGAGCGAGGACCGCTCCGAAGAACACCGCACCTATGTTTCTAAAAGCCACAGAAAAGCATCTCCCCCGGGTTTCAATGACCAAAAAACGAGCACCGCTAGCTGCGCTAGCGAAATGCACAAAAGGAGTATAAAGAAAAATTCCCCCCACCAAACTGTTAGCTAATACTACCTAAACCGTGAAGCAGCCACAAGAAGGTTTTAATGCGATTCTAATATGTAGCATGATTCTGGTATGCATCATAAGGTCGTTTGTTTGCTAGGGCGTTGCCGTTCTTGCCATTCTGCAGCGATTTTATTACCTTCCCCAGCTTCTCCTATCGTCGTGTCCACAGAAGCCACGGTTCCACGGCCAAGGAGAGAAGATAAGCGCCCGTAGCTCAATTGGATAGAGCGTCTGACTACGGATCAGAAGGTTGGGGATTCGAGTTCTCCCGGGCGCGCCATTTTTTTCTTTTCAGACTCTGTTGTTCGCCGCCTTCTTCTCCGGCAAGCAGGGAACTGTTCCTATCTAGAACCGGATATCTCACCTTTCGCCCCGGCTCATCTTTCCGTATTTAAATAATTTCGAGAACCTGTTCCGGGGGGCGGCCAATAGTGGCCTTGTCGTTGGCTAGAATAATAGGGCGTTCGATCAGGATTGGGTGTTTGACCATGGCCTCGATCAGGTCGTCATCGGATAAATTGGGATTGTCAAGACTGCTTGCGGCATAGACATCCTCTTTGTTACGCATCAATTCCCTAGGCCGGAGCCCCAGCATGACCAGAATCTCCCCGAGCTTTTTCGCGGAAGGCGGAGTTTCGAGATATTCGATGATTGTTGGCTGGATCCCGTGTTCTTGGAGC
>JASLYJ010000023.1 GCA_030739855.1 Alphaproteobacteria bacterium
GATGCCCTTGGCGGTGAACATCTCGCCCAGTTCGCCGCTTTCGAACATCTCACGCACGATGTCGCAGCCGCCCACAAACTCGCCCTTCACATAAAGCTGAGGGATGGTGGGCCAGTTGGAGAACGCCTTGATGTCTTCGCGCAGGGCATCGTCTTCAAGCACATCAATGCCCTTGAAAGGGATGCCCAGCTGGGAAAGCGCCTGAACCACGGCAGCGGAAAAACCGCATTGGGGAAAGACTGGACTTCCTTTCATGAACAGAACTACGTCGTTGGTGTCGATCTCACTCTGGATTTTTTCCGTAGTCATTACTGAATTTCCTCTTTCTCATGCTTCTGCCTAGTCGGCATTTTTGGATGTGGCGGTCTGGATGGCTAAGGCGTGGAGTTCGCCGCCCATGAGGTCACCCAGAGCTTTGTAGACCATCTGATGCTGCTGCACGCGGCTCAGCCCCTCAAAAGCATCAGAGACTACCAAAGCGCCGTAATGATCACCGTCGCCGCGTAAGTCCTCGATCGTGACGTTGGAGCCGGGAATGGCCTCTTCGATCAGAGCCACGATTTTATCTGCTTCTATCGCCATGGCGAATTTCTCTATGTTTTCTTTCGAATTCCCGTCCTAGTTTTCGTCCGGGATGGCCATAAAGCCAGGAAGCCAGGATTGGTGAGCGCGTTCCAGTTCTGAAACCGATATGGTAATCGTGTCGCCTGCTGTCAAGTTGGTTAGTGTCAACACATGGCCTCCGGTTTTGCCGATCTTCTCGACGGTGACGTCGGCTTTTTGTGCCGCCGCTATCACCGGGGCGGGATCGGAGGCGGTGAGAAGATAACGCCCTTGGTCCTCAGCGAAGAGCCAGCCGTGGGTGAAAATACCATCTTCTTTGGGGATGGTGACGATGGCGCCTAGCCCTCCAGAGATGGCCATTTCAGCTAGGGCTACGGCAATGCCGCCGGATGCTACGTCGTGACAAGCGGTGAGGAGCCCATTCTCGATGAGACCGCGCGTAAAGTCACCATTGCGGCGTTCGGCGTTCAGGTCTATTGCTGGTGGCGCGCCATCGCGGCGGTTCGCTACTTCACGTAGCCAGGCCGTAGCTCCCAGATGGCCTGTGGTTTCACCTACCAGCAGGATAGCCTCGTCCTCCGCCTTAAAAGACAGAGTCATACTTCGGGAGAGATCATCGATCACACCGACACCACCGATGGTAGGGGTAGGAATGATGCCTTCGCCATTGGTCTCGTTGTAGAAGGAGACGTTACCTGAGACTACTGGGAAGTCCAGTGCTTGGCAGGCCGCCCGCATGCCCTCAATGCAGCCCACGAACTGGCCCATGATCTCAGGACGCTCGGGATTGCCGAAATTCATGCAGTCGGTAATGGCGAGCGGCCTGGCCCCGGCGGCGGTAAGGTTGCGCCAGGCTTCGGCCACCGCCTGGGCACCGCCGCTTTCCGGATCAGCGTAACAGTAACGCGGCGAACAGTCGGAGGTAACGGCCAGCCCCCGGTTGGAATTGTGAATGCGCAGTACCCCGGCATCACCGCCGGGCCGTTCCACCGTATCACCCATGACCATGTGGTCGTACTGTTCCCAGATCCAGTTTTTGGCGCAGAGGTCGGGGCAGGCGAGCAGGCGCAGCAGGGCCTCGCCGTCAGCCAGGAGGGGATTGATATCGGCGGCGGGCAGTGGCGCAGGAGAAGGGGTGGCCTCCCATGGGCGGTCGTATTCCGGAGAGGCCTCGGCCAGCGGCGCGATGGGAAGGTCGGCCACCACTTCGCCGCCTTGTTTCAGAACCATGCGCCCGTTGTCGGTAAGGTGTCCGACCACGGCGAAATCGAGCTCCCATTTCCCGAACACGGCGCGGGCCTCGTCCTCGCGGCCGGGTTTGAGGACCATGACCATGCGTTCCTGGCTTTCGGAAAGCATGATCTCGTAGGCGCTCATGTCTGGCTCGCGCACCGGCACTTGGTCCAGGTCCATTTCGATCCCGGTGCCGCCCTTGTCCGCCATCTCGAAAGTAGAACAGGTCAACCCAGCTGCGCCCATATCCTGGATGGCGACGATGGCGTCGCTGGCCATGAGTTCGAGACAGGCTTCGAGCAGCAGTTTCTCGGTGAAGGGGTCGCCCACCTGTACCGTGGGCCGCTTGGCGTCGGTTTCGGCGTCGAATTCGGCCGAGGCCATGGTAGCGCCGTGGATACCGTCGCGCCCCGTCTTCGATCCCACGTAGGCCACCAGGTTGCCCGCCCCGGTGGCCGCCGAATAGAAGATGAGATCGGCGGGGGCCAGCCCCACGGTCATGGCGTTGACTAGGATATTGCCGTTGTAGGATTGGTCGAATTGGCATTCACCGCCTATGGTGGGAATGCCCATGCAGTTGCCGTAACCGCCGATGCCCGCCACCACCCCGGCCACCAGATGGCGGGTTTTGGGATGATCGGGGGAGCCAAACCGCAACGCGTTCAAGTTGGCCACCGGACGCGCACCCATGGTGAAGACATCGCGCAAAATGCCGCCCACACCCGTGGCCGCGCCCTGATAGGGCTCGATGAAAGAGGGGTGGTTGTGGCTTTCCATCTTGAACACTGCGGCCAGGCCGTCACCGATATCGATTACGCCGGCGTTTTCGCCGGGCCCGCAGATAACCCAGGGGGCCTCCGTTGGCAGGGTCTTGAGGTACTTCTTCGAGGACTTGTAGGAACAGTGCTCAGACCACATGACCGAGAAGATGCCGAGTTCGGTGAGGTTGGGCTCGCGGCCCAGGATATCCAGAATGTGGGCGTATTCGTCTTCGCTGAGCCCGTGGCCAACCACCAATTCGGGGGTGATCTCCGCGGCGGCGGCAGTCTGTGTCGCCTGTCTGGTCATGCTGCGCAGGCCTTCACCAGACCGTCGAACATGGCGCGTCCATCAACACCGCCGAGCAGGGCGTCAGCAAGCCGCTCGGGGTGGGGCATGAGGCCCAGCACGTTGCGGTCCTCGCCCAGAATACCCGCAATGTTTCGCGCCGAGCCATTGGGATTGCCCCCGGCCGTGAGTTCGCCGTCCGCGTCGCAATAGCGCAGGGCTACCAGGTCTTCTTTTTCGAGTCGGTTCAACGTCGCCTCGTCGGCGAAATAGTTACCATCTTGATGGGCGATGGGAATACGCAGTACATCGCCCTTACCATAGGCGCGGGTGAAGGGGCTGGCGGTTGTTTCCACACGCAGGAGAACATCACGGCAGATAAATTTTAGCGAGGCGTTGCGCATGAGTGCGCCGGGCAACAGACCACTCTCGATCAATATCTGGAAGCCGTTACAGATTCCCAGGACTGGGGTGCCGCCTTTGGCGCGGGCGACAACTTCGAGCATTACCGGGGAATGGGCGGCGATGGCACCGGAACGCAAATAGTCTCCATAGGAAAAACCACCGGGAACGATGATGAGGTCATAAGCATCGAGATGAGTGTCACGGTGCCATACCATGTCTGGGGGGTGGCCCATGGATTGCTCCAGAGCCACCGCTACGTCGCGGTCGCAGTTGGAGCCGGGGAAGACGATAACGGCAGCTTTCATCTGCCGCGCATCACATCCGTGTTGTGCGGGATCATGACTCGATCTCGATGCTGTAATCCTCAATCACCGTATTAGCAAGAAGCCGCTCGCACATGGCATCCACAGAAGCTCGCGCGGCTTCACTGTCGTTCTCTTGCAGGTCAATCTCGATATATTTACCTTGGCGCACCTCGTTCACGCCAGAGAATCCAACAGCCTTCAAGGCGTGGGCGATGGCCTTTCCCTGGGGGTCGAGGACACCCTGTTTAAGGGTGATATGAACGCTGGCCTTCATGGGACGAACCGGCCCTCTATGGCGTGGTTTCGGGACCCTGGGGGTTGCCCGCTCCGCTTCCGGGTAGAATGCCTAGCCGGCGTGCTACCTCCTGATAGGCTTCCTCTACCTCGCCCATGTCGCGCCGGAACCGGTCCTTGTCCAGCTTTTCGTCGGTCTGGGAATCCCATAAGCGGCAGGAATCTGGGCTGATCTCGTCGGCTAGGATAATGCGCATTTCCTCACCTTCCCAGTAGCGGCCGAATTCGATCTTGAAATCAATCAGACGTAAACCCACAGCGAGGAACAGGCCCACAAGGAAATCATTGATGCGCAAGGACATGGACATTATCTCGTCCAATTCCCGTTGCGAGGCCCAGTTGAAGGCGGTGATGTGTTCCTCGGTAATTACGGGATCGCCGAGTTCGTCATTCTTGTAAGTATATTCGATGATAGAACGCGGCAGAGGTGTACCTTCTTCTATACCAAGCCGTTTCGACAGGGAACCTGCGGCCACATTGCGGACAATTACCTCTACGGGGATGATCTCCACGGCTTTCACAAGCTGCTCGCGCATGTTGAGACGGCGCACGAAATGATTGGGTATCCCGATCTTGGTAAGCCGGGTCATGATAAACTCAGAAATGCTGTTGTTGATGACACCTTTGCCGGTGATGGTGCCCTTTTTCTCGTTGTTGAAGGCAGTGGCGTCGTCCTTGAAGTACTGGACAATGGTCCCTGGTTCTGGCCCCTCGAAAAGAACCTTAGCCTTGCCTTCGTAAATCTGTTTGCGTCGGGACATGGAAACTATCCGAGATGGAAGAACCGAAAGGGAGGAATCGGAACTGTGATGCCTGTGGTGAACTGTCTTTTAGCAACTGCACGCCGACTACACAACGCCCGGGAACACCTTTCCCTCCACTGCGTCACACCCGTGGGGCGGCTATATGTCCAGCGAGGAAAAGGGTGTGGTATCTGGGGGGCCGGGAGCAAAGCGCCAGAGTGGCTTTGGCGGCGGAAGACGAGGCGCTGGAAGGGCAATGATGGAGCTGCTGAGGGTAATTCCGTCTCCGGAATGCAGCGTCATGGCGGCTCCTTGGTTGTTGCCGGGGTCTAGGCTGTGCCCGGCGAGAAGGGTCTCCCAGGCCGCCCAGTCGTCGTTGTTTGGATTTGGCTCCGGAGCTACAGCAAACAGCGGAAGATAGTCACGGATACGGGGGCAGGAAGAATCATTGCGGTCGAAATCGGTAATCATGGAGAGACCAGGAGGTAACTCCTCCATTGCGATTGGGCCTACGCCTTCTCCAGTATGGCACAGCCAAAAGGCGTCTCTGGCGTCTGCCACCACTAGGTTGAAGGAACGGTAGCTAGTGGGCGAAAGGTCGCAAAGGGCGCGTGCCGCTTCCCCGGCCTCCGCTTGATCGAGGGCCTCAAGCACCAGTTCCCCGCGAGAGCGTTTGCCCGGGGCCGGTCCGAGGGAGCCCGTACGGTTCAGCACTGCGGCCACCACGCCCACATCGTTGATGCCGAGCCAACTTCCCCCAGCCAGGAGGTCGTGTCCCGCCACAACAGTGCTACGGTCAGACCAGTGCCGCCCCGGCGGGGCCCAGGGGCGGTCAGGCGTTTCGTCTCGGTTAGCGGCCAGCAATAGCGGCCAGGCTTCTCCAGGACGGCGTAGGACGATTATGGTGCACATGGCGGGTGATGACTCATTTCTACTTTCTCTTGCCTTGGTTGTGCCGGTATAAAACGGGATTGGTATTTTGCAAAATACATATGACAACTATTTTTAATCTCTGGGAGGAGAAAGAGTTTCATGACCACCTTTGCAAAAGACCGCGAAAAGGGTTTCGAGGCCAAGTTTTCCCACGATCAGGAAATGGACTTCAAGGTGACTTCGCGGCGCAACAAGCTGTTGGGATTGTGGGCCGCCGAGCAATTGGGGCTGGAGGGTTCCGCCGCTGAACATTACGCCAGAGACGTGGTGGAAGCCGATTTCCAGGAGCCGGGCGACGCTGACGTGGTGCGCAAGATTTTGGGAGATTTCAGCCTGAAGGGCAGAACTCTGAGCGAACACAGCCTCCGTCTGGAAATGGATCGCCTTTTTGGTGAGGCGCGATTACAAATCGCGGCTGAGGCAAGCGCGAAAGAGGAAAAGTAACCGTTTCCCCGTCTTCTAGGCAGCCTAGGCTTTTCCAAACACCCGTGAAAAAATCGTATCGATGTGTTTCAGGTGGTAGCCGAGGTCGAACAGAGCATCCACATCTTTCCCGCCAAGATGGGCTGCCACATCCTTGTCGGCCTTGAGCAGGGCAGCGAAGTCTTTCCTCTTTTCCCAAGCGTTCATGGCGTTGCGCTGAACACAAGCATAGGCGTCCTCGCGGCTCATGCCCTTCTGAGTCAGGGCTAACAAAACTCGCTGGGAATTGTATAAGCCACCCTGGGACTCGAGATTGGCACGCATACGGTCAGGATAGACCACTAGCTGGTCCACAACACTGGCTGCCCGCGCCAAGGCGAAATCCAGGGTCACAGTGGCGTCAGGCCCGATCATGCGTTCAACGGAAGAATGTGAAATATCCCGTTCATGCCATAGGGCCACGTTTTCCAGCGCCGGAACCACGGCTGAACGGATTATGCGGGCTAGCCCGGTGAGGTTCTCGGTGAGCACGGGATTGCGCTTGTGGGGCATGGCGCTGGAGCCCTTCTGGCCGGGGGCAAAATATTCTTCTGCCTCGCCCACTTCTGAGCGCTGTAAATGGCGGATCTCGGTGGCCAGACGCTCCAGCGAACTGGCGATGACACCGAGGACAGAAAAGAACATGGCATGGCGGTCTCGGGGGATGATTTGGGAAGATACCGGCTCCACGGCAAGCCCCATCTTTTCCGCCACGTGTTTTTCCACTGCCGGGTCGATATTGGCGAAGGTCCCAGCGGCTCCGGAAATGGCGCAGCTTGCTATGTCGGCGCGGGCCGCAGTTAGCCGCGCCCGGTTGCGGTCAAATTCGGCATAATAGCCTGCCATCTTCAGCCCGAAAGTGGTGGGTTCGGCATGAATGCCATGGCTGCGGCCGATGCAAACGGTTTGCTTGTGTTCCAGCGCGCGGTTTTTCAACGTCACAAGCAGAGCGTCGAGATCGCCGAGAAGGATGTCTCCTGCCCGGGCCAGTTGAACCGCAAGGCAGGTATCCAGCACGTCCGAGGATGTCATACCCTGGTGCAGGAAGCGCGCCGGTTCGCCCACATGTTCTGTTACGTTGGTGAGGAAGGCGATAACGTCGTGCTTGGTTTCCTGCTCTATCTCGGCGATACGCGCCACCTCGAAGCGGCCCTTCTCCCTTACCGCCTGGGCTGCCTCCTTGGGGATGACACCCAACTTAGCCTGGGCGTCGCAGGCATGGGCCTCGATCTCAAGCCATATCTTGAACTTGTTTTCAGGTTCCCAGATGGCGGCCATTTCGGGCCGGGAATAGCGTGGGATCATCTTTATCCTCTATATGATTGGCCTGAGGAGAGGGGAGTTTACCTCAGGGCAGAGGATTTGAAACACCCCTTGTTGAATCAGCGGAAAAATAGTGAAAACACAAGGGTTGCGGGGAGGGTCTTGCGGGGTGGCTCCGTTTGCGCCATATGAAACAGCAACATCCACATTTTAAGGTTTGCAAACCGATATGGGGCAGGAAAAATTCACCTTTCAAGCGGAAGTCAGCAAGCTTCTGGATATCGTCGCTCACTCGCTTTACAGCCACAAGGAAATCTTCCTTCGCGAGTTGATCTCCAATTCTTCGGATGCTTGTGAAAAGCGCAGTTTCTTGGCGCTGACCCAACCCAAACTAACGCCAGAAGGCGGGCCGAAGATCGTGCTGTCGGCGGACGCCAAGAAGGGCACACTCACCATTGCTGATAATGGCATCGGCATGAATCATGACGACCTGGTGGAAATGCTGGGCACCATCGCCCGCTCCGGCACCCAGGCCTTTCTCGAAAAGATGACCTCCGAGGCCAAGAAAAAGAACAAGAACAAGAAGGAAGCCAAAGCTGATCTTTCCCCCATTGGCCAATTCGGAGTGGGCTTCTATTCCGCATTCATGGTGGCAAAAGAGGTGGAGGTTTTGACCCGCAAGGCAGGCGAGGACAGGGCCTGGCTGTGGGTTTCTGATGGAGAGGGTGAGTTTTCTATCAGCGATGCTGAACGCAGTGCGGCCGGCACAACGGTAACGCTCCACATGGCCAAGGAAGAAAAAGAATTCCTAGAACGTCCGCGTATCGAGCATATCGTCCGTACTCATTCCGACCATATCGCTATTCCCATCCTCATGGCGGACGGGAAAGATGGCGAATCTGATGAGGAAAAAATCAATACCGCTTCGGCCCTGTGGACGCGGCCCAAGAAGGATATCAGCACCGATCAATACACCGAGTTCTACCACCATGTAGGGCACGGCTTCGATGAGCCGTGGATGACTCTGCACAGCACGGTGGAGGGCATGGCTTCCTATACTAGCCTACTGTTCATTCCCTCCATGCCGCCCATGGACCTGTTCCATCCAGAACGCAAGGGCCATGTAAAGCTCTACGCACGGCGGGTCTTCATCACCGATGACTGCGAGGGTCTATTGCCGAGTTGGTTGCGCTTCCTGCGCGGGGTGGTGGATTCCCAGGACCTGTCGCTCAATATCAGCCGTGAAATGCTCCAGAACGATCCCAAGCTGGTGAAAATCCGGAAGGGCCTCGTGAAAAAGGTCCTGGGCGAGTTGAAGAAGAAGGCGGAGAAAGCTCCCGACGATTACGCCCTGTTCTGGAGCAATTTTGGTGCGGTGGTGAAGGAGGGCCTCTACGAGGATTTAGAGAATCGCGACAAGCTGCTGGAACTCACCCGTTTTCGCAGCACCGAAAGCGAGAAATTCACCTCCCTTACCGAATATGTGGAGCGCATTGGTGATGGCCAGGACTCCATCTATTACATCTTCGGTGAGGACAAGGACCAGATCGCCCAAAGCCCTCAGCTTGAGGGCTTTAGAGCGCGAGGGATAGAGGTGCTGCTGTGCACAGACCCCATAGACGAATTCTGGGTTTCGGCGGTGGGCAAGTTCCAGGACAAGACCTTCGCCTCCGTCACCAAGGGAGATGCCGGGCTAGACAAGATCGTTCCAAAAAAAGACGGCAAGAAGGACAAGGGCAAGAAGAAGAAAGACAAAACCCCAGATCTAGAGCCCCTGATTGCGGTGATGAAGTCGGCATTAGAGGGCGAGATCAAGGATGTGGTGGCGTCAACGCGTCTTACCGATAGTCCGGTTTGTCTGGTGGCTGGCGAGGATGATATCGACTTACAACTGGAACGCATGCTTAAACAGCACGGACAACTGAAGGGAGACATGAGGAGCCTGCGCATCCTCGAGATCAACCCCGACCATTCGCTGGTTCAGCTCTTGGCCGAAAGGGCGAGAAAAGGCGAAGGTGACATGGCCGACGCCGCCCATCTACTTTTCGACCAGGCACGCATCGCCGAGGGCGAACCTGTAAGCGACCCGGCAGCCTTCAGCGCCCGATTGTGTGCAGTTTTGGAAAAGGGGCTGGGCTAGGGGTTTGTTGCCTTCATCGACGGTCTTAGCCATCACCGTAGGGCGGACAGGTGTAGCCAGCCGGGGATAGGGTAAAAATCTCGTTTCCATCCTTATTGATGCCTATGGTGTGTTCAAACTGGGCTGAGAGGGAGCGGTCTTTGGTCACCGCCGTCCAGCCGTCGGCGAGGATTTTTACTTCGTAATGGCCAGCATTGATCATGGGCTCTATGGTGAAGATCATCCCTGCCCGCAAGACCATGCCCTGTCCCGGTTCACCGTAATGGGGAATGCTGGGTTTGTCGTGGAAGATCCGCCCCACGCCGTGGCCGCAGAAATCACGGACCACTGAATAGCGTTTGCTCTCGGCATGGCTCTGGATGGCGTGGCCGATATCGCCCAAAGTAGCGCCTGGCTTTGCCACTTCAATCCCGCGCATCATGGCCTCGTAGGTGGTTTCTACCAGACGCCGTGCCTTGACCCCCACCTTACCCACGTAAAAAGTGCGGCTGGTGTCTCCATGCCAGCCGTCGAGAACAGGGGTGACATCAATGTTGATGATGTCACCTGCGGTAAGAACCTTGTCGCCAGGAATACCATGGCACACTGCGTGGTTGACCGAGGTGCAGACCGATTTTGGAAAGCCGCGATAGCCCAGAGGAGCGGGCACGGCGTCGTGGTCGATGGTGAACTTATGGCATAGCTCGTCGAGCTCGTTGGTGGTGACATCTGGACGCACATGGGGGGTGATGAAGTCCAGCGTTTCAGCGGCGAGCTTTCCGGCACGTCGCATGGCGGCAAAGCCTACCTCATCGTGCAGTTTGGTGGCCTCTGTTATCCGTGTCTCTGCGTCTGGTGTGTCCATCTGGTTCATGGGGTTATGATGTCTCTTATTGGTGTTTTTTATCGTGTGTTTTTCAAGCGGCCACTTCACCCAGGGGAAGGGGACCGCTAAGGTTTATGCCTGTGGGGGACAGCTTGCAATTGTAGCACAGTATTTCAACCCCCATTGCCCGCCCGTGTTCAAAAGATTCTGCGTAGGTCGGGTCAATATCGGCGGCGATTCGGAATTCCCCGCAGTCGCCGCGCTGGACTAGGTAGAACATGACGGCGCGTGCCCCTTGTCCCACTACTTCGGCCAGCGCATAGAGATGCTTTGAGCCGCGGGCAGTGATAGCGTCGGGAAATTCCGCCGTTCCTTCTTGCGTGCCCCCGTCACGGCGCAGGGTGACGCTTTTCACTTCCACATAGCAAGGTGGCTTGCCGTTGTTCTCCAGCAACAGGTCAATGCGCGAATTGCTGCTATATGTCACCTCACGGCGTAATGATTTATAGCCTGCCAGTTCTACCACCAACCCTTCGCGCACCGCTTCCTCGGTAATGGCGTTGGCGCGGTTGGTGTTGACTCCCACCAAAGATCCGTTTGCCTCCACAAGTTCTAGGGTATGTACGAGCTTGCGCTTGGGGTTGTCGGAGGTGGACAGCCACACTGGTGCCCCTTTCCTGCACAGCCCCAACATGGAACCAGAATTAGGGCAGTGGGCGGTGATGGTCACGCCGCTATCCAGTTCCACGTCTGCGAGGAAGCGCTTGTAGCGACGCAACAGGCGACCGCCAAGAAGAGGTGCTGAAAACTTCATGGAGGAAAAGGTAAGGCCAATGGCCTTCGCATTCAACGCTGGCCACGCTACCATTGTAGCCATGCCAGTTCCTTCCAATACTACAACGATCACGGCGGCATTCATCATCATCGGCAACGAAATACTCTCGGGTCGCACAGAAGACGCTAACCTCACTCCAGTGGCCCAGGGGTTGGGGCGTGTAGGCGTGCGGCTGGCGGAGGTTCGGGTGGTAGCCGACGATGTGACTGCCATCGCAGAGACTGTGAACCAGTGCCGCACCGTTCATGATTACGTATTTACCTCCGGCGGCATTGGCCCCACCCATGACGACGTGACTGCCACCGCCGTGGCGCGCGCATTCGGTGTGCCGGTGACGCGCCATCCCGAGGCAATGCGGCAGCTGGTGCTCTGCTACGGTGAGGATCAGCTGAACGAGGCTCGGCTGTCCATGGCAGATATGCCTGAGGGCGCAGACCTTATCGAAAATCCAGTGAGCCAGGCACCGGGTTTCCGTATGGATAACGTGTTCTCCATGGCCGGGGTGCCGCGCATCATGGTGGCTATGCTAGCCGGCGTGCTTCCCTCCCTTATCGGCGGGGCGATAGTGCTTTCGCGCTCGCTTAGCGCGGAGTTTCCTGAGAGCGAACTGGCGGCAGGTTTAGCTCGGATTCAGGGTCGCTATCCGGAAATTGAAATCGGCAGCTATCCTTATTTCAGGCAGGGCTGTTTTGGTACCAGCATCGTTCTGCGCGGGACCGATGTGGATGTACTTGATGTAGCGGTGGAGAAAGTGCGCGCAGCCATGACTAAACTGGGAGCCGACCCCATGAAGGTGGCAGAAGAAGAATGAAGCGGTAAGTCTAGCGTTTGAGCAGGGCGCTAGACTGGGGGTCGTGGTCCTGCCAGCCGTAGCGCTCCAGTTCGGGGTCGGTGTGTTCTTCCTCGGGATAGCCGATACATAGATAGGCCACTAGTGACCAGTCCTCCGGTGCTTCGAGAATGGCCTTGACCCTCTCAGAATCAAGAATGGATACCCATCCCACGCCAATGTCCCGGGCCCGGGCTGCCAGCCACAGGGTATGAACGGCCATGACTACCGAATAGGGAAGCGTTTCGGGCATGGTCTTGCGACCAACTCCATGGCCGCTATTGGTAGCGTTGTCTACAAAGACAGCCAGATGCTCCGGTGCCGTATCGAGGCCAGAAAGTTTAAGTGAGGCGTAGAGTTTCGCTTGCTCTCCCTTGTAATCCTCCAGCGCATCGCGGTTGCATGCTAAAAAATTCTTATACACGGCGGTGCGACGTGCAGGGTTACGTACAGTTACAAAACGCCAGGGTTGGCTGTACCCCACCGAGGGGGCGAGTATGGCCTCGTCGACAAGGGTCTCTACCACGCCCTGGGGAAGCACATCTGTCCGGAAACGGCGTACGTCGCGTCGCCACACGAGAAGATCGTGGAGGCGTTCACGGAAGGTGTCGTCGAATTCAGGAGGCTGGGTCATGATGTCCCTGTTGTGAGGGCGGATTCAGGGAAGTGGGAGGCCTGAGCGCACCATACCTGCAAGGAGGGACTGGTGAAAGACCGCGTTTTGGAGATAATGAACGTCATGCCCGCTTGGCGGAATTTGGTAGACGCAACGGACTTAAAATCCGTTTTCCTTTAAGGAAGTGGGGGTTCGAATCCCTCAGCGGGCACCATTGGGTGTTCTATTGGCCTTCTCGCCATTGCCGAAGGACGAAACGATCCATGAGCTATAGAGACTGCTCCTCCCACAAAGGCGGAGACTCCGAGCTAGAGTCACCACCCCCCGAACATCATCGCGGCCGTGGCGAAGAGAGCAGTTACGGACCCCATGCCGCCAAAGGGGGGCGCGTCGTTCGCAAGGTGTCCTCCGGGCCGGACTTTACCTGCCCCATGCATCCAGAGGAGCATCAGGACGGCCCCGGAACCTGTCCCAAGTGTGGCATGGCCCTGGAGCCGGAAAGCATCTCCGCGGAAGACGTCCCCAACCCTGAGCTTGTGGACATAAGCCGCCGTTTCAAGATCGGCGCGGTATTTGCGGCACCGGTGGTGTTGCTGGAAATGGGTGGGCATATCCCCGGCATAGGGCCTGAATACTTGGTTCCGGCAACGCTTTCCATCTGGCTTCAGGCCCTGTTTGCTACTCCGGTGGTGCTGTGGGCGGGTTGGTCCTTCTTCGAGCGGGGCTGGCAGTCGCTCGTCACCATCAAGCTCAACATGTTCACCCTGATCGCTCTGGGTGTCGGTGCCGCCTGGGCCTACAGCGTTGTGGCGACGTTAGCGCCAGGGATTTTCCCCGACAACTTCCGCGGACCAGGCGGCGAGGTGGCCGTCTATTTCGAGGCCGCCGCTGTGATCGTAGTTTTAGTGCTTCTGGGACAGGTTTTGGAACTGCGCGCCCGCGCCGGAACCAGCGCTGCGCTACGGGAGCTTTGCAATCTGGCACCCAAAACCGCCCTTTGCATCAACGATTCAGGAGAGGATGAGGAGGTGCCGCTGAAGGCGGTGATGGCGGGTGACAGGCTGCGGGTGCGCCCTGGCGATAAAGTGCCTGTAGACGGTGCCGTGGTGGAAGGCCACAGCACCGTGAATGAATCCATGGTTACGGGAGAATCCTTTCCGGTAGCAAAGGAGGTCGGGGATACTGTCATCGGCGGTACCCTGAACGGCACCGGGAGCTTTATAATGACGGCTCAGCGCGTGGGCAGCGAGACCATGATGGCCCAGATCGTGCAGATGGTAGCCGAGGCACAGCGCAGCCGCGCCCCCATCCAGCGCTTAGCCGACATGGTGGTGGGATATTTCGTGCCGGCTGTAGTGCTGACAGCACTGGCGGCGTTTGTGGCGTGGGCAACATGGGGGCCACCCCCGGCCATGAGTTTTGCTCTTATCGCTGCCGTGTCAGTGCTTATCATCGCCTGTCCCTGCGCCCTGGGGCTGGCCACACCCATGTCCATCATGGTGGGGGTGGGGCGTGGCGCCCAGGCCGGTGTGCTCGTCAAGAATGCAGCAGTAATGGAGTGCTTCGAAAAGGTGGATACCCTGGTGGTAGACAAGACCGGCACCCTGACAGAGGGTGTGCCTAAAGTCACCACGGTGGTGGCTACCGGTAGCGACAGCGAAGATGAGATTCTACGACTGGCGGCCAGTCTCGAGCGCGGAAGCGAGCATCCGCTGGCGGCGGCAATCGTCAAGGCCGCGCACGAAAAGGGGCTGAAATATGAGAAGGCGGAAGATTTCCGGTCCGAGACCGGAAAGGGCGTCACCGGACGCGTTGAGAACAAAGTGGTTTCCCTTGGCAACGCCAAGCTTCTGGCTGACCTGGGCCTTGAGAGCGGTGTCCTGGAGGAGGTTGCAGAGGAACACTGCAACAGTGGTGAGACCGTCATGTTCGTAGTAATCAGCGGTCAGGTAGCTGGGGTCATCGGAGTGTCTGACCCTATTAAAGAGTCCGCGCTTGCCGCTTTGGAG
Organism: Alphaproteobacteria bacterium; assembly: GCA_030739855.1. Lineage (GTDB taxonomy): Bacteria > Pseudomonadota > Alphaproteobacteria > UBA11136 > UBA11136 > UBA11136. Next base: position 14,484 of record JASLYJ010000023.1, read on the forward strand.
ACACTGCGCGGGGAAGGAATCCGCATCATTATGCTCACCGGCGATAACCTGGCAACGGCGCGGGCAGTTGCAGGCAAGCTGGGGATTAACGACGTGGAGGCAGAGGTGTTGCCCCAGGAAAAGGGGTCTATGGTGGCGCATCTGCAGCGGGAAGGCGCCGTGGTGGCTATGGCTGGGGATGGCGTCAATGACGCTCCGGCGCTGGCCATGGCAGATGTGGGTATTGCCATAGGGACCGGAACAGATGTGGCCATACAGAGCGCAGACCTGACCCTAGTTAAGGGGGACCTGGACGGCATCGTCCGCGCCAGGCGGCTGAGCCGAGCGACCATGCGCAATATCCGCCAGAACCTGTTCTTCTCCTTTTTCTATAACGCCTTGGGGGTGCCTGTGGCAGCGGGGGTGCTCTACCCGTTCACGGGATTTCTGCTCAACCCCATTATCGCCGCCGCCGCCATGGCTTTAAGTTCCGTCTCGGTCGTCAGCAACGCGCTGCGACTGCGCCGGGTAAATTTGTTTAATTCTGAGCCCGTGTGATCGACTATGGATACGCAAACTCCTTCTTCACCACCACTTGAACCCTTCCATACGCAAAAGCTTGCTGTGGATGCCACCCACACGCTTTATGTGGAGCAAAACGGCTGTTTACAAGGCGTGGCCGCCGTTTTTCTCCATGGTGGGCCGGGCGGCAGCTGCCAGGAGGCCCAGCGCCAGCTTTTCGACCCGGATATTTTCCATGCCGTTCTCTTTGACCAGCGCGGTTGTGGACGAAGCACGCCCAAGGGCTGCCTCGACGACAACACCACCGACCATCTTATCGCCGACATGGAACGCATCCGCGAGGCACTGGAGATAGAGCGCTGGATGTTGGTGGGCGGCTCCTGGGGCTCCACTCTGGCGGTGGCCTATGCCGAACAATATCCAGAACGGGTCAGCGCTATGGTGCTGCGCGCGGTTTTTCTCGGTACCACTGAAGAGTGGCGCTGGGCTTTCGAGGGTGCAGCCAGGCGTTTCCGACCAGAGCTATGGCGAGCGTTTACAGAATTGCTGCCCGAGACCGAGCGTGGC
>JASLYJ010000024.1:0-8379 GCA_030739855.1 Alphaproteobacteria bacterium
GCGGCACGGGCAGCGGCGGGAACAAGGCGCAGAAAATCACGGACCGTAACGCTCATTTCGCGCAGCAGCGTGAAGGGGGCTTCGTTCATGGTCTATGAGCCACAGACTAACCGCCGGCCACAGGGGGCCATATCGCTAGAGCGTCGCCATCGACCAAAACTTTCTCCGAATGTTCGCTGGGGGCAAGATAGACTCCGTTGACGAGAATAAGGTGGGCTAGTTTCGCTGGTAATCCCACACCGTCAAGGGCTTCTCCCACTGTGATCCCCTCGCACAGGCTGAGAACAGCCTCATTTCCTTCCGCCCCTGCAGGAAGATAACGGGAGAGAAGCGCATATAGCTTCAAGGTAATCTTCATGGCGTGCAGTTACTGGCAGTATCTTTTTTCGCGTCTTTTCCCATCTGCTCTTCTGCCACGTCGTAGACGCCGTCAATAACCTTTGCTGCTAGAGCCTGGAGGAAAGAAGCCGTCACTTCACGGTCGTTCATGGCCACTAGGTGAAAAAGGATGTGATCGAGAAACGCGCCCACGGCAATAACTCCGGAAACGCCCTGTTTCTCACATGCTTCAAAGGCGTCACGGGCAATGATTAAGGCTTTCTTCTTGGATTCAACATCGTACTCGTCGTAGAGGTCGATCTCGTCCATCGTTCTAGTTTCCCTGTATTAATTCCACAATGCGTTGTGGTTCGGTTCCTACACCAGTTACATTTTTCTCCAATAGAGCATAACAGGGGGTCAACTGGCGATACTTTCTCCCCTATCCGAACTGCTCCCGAAGCAGGATAGGGAGACACAAATTCGCGTGGGTGGGGGGATAGAGAAAGTAGGAATGGTGACCCCGGCGGGACTCGAACCCGCGTTGCCAGGATGAAAACCTGGAGTCCTAGGCCACTAGACGACGGGGCCGTCACCACAGGGCAAGGGTCATATCTTCCCGCGTTGGTAAAATCAAGCGCGCTACACATGTGTCTGGGGTGCGGCGAGGGTTTTCTTCTGTAGTCCAGAAACTTTCTACTGGCTCCATGTCACTCTGCGGTCAAAGATGGCTCCTTCCGGTCTAGCTTACTCCAGTTTCACTTCATCGAAATGGAACTCTCTTAAAAATCATCAATTTCTGTCTAACGGTAGAGCGGATTGCATCCTCATGTGGGTGCTGCATCGTCGATCATCAATTGTATCCGGGTTTGCTCTTGCCAACTGTCTATACGCAGACGGCCTGCAATGTGGAGAGTTTCGCCCCGGTTGTTCAGCAAGGTTGGTCCCAGCAGCGTGTCGAGACTGCGGAAGGCTATGGCTTTGAGGCGGCCGTGCCCAGCATCAGAAAGAAAACAGCGCACGTGGTTTTCCCCCACCACATCGGCTTTCGCCACCGCCATATGGGGCAGTACGAAGCGCGGCTCGGGATTCCCCGAACCAAAAGGCGCGGCCCGTTCTAGCGATGCCATCAGATCTCGCGTCGCGCCGGAAATGGAAAGTGCACCGTCGAGCTTAAGTTCCAGTGCGGGAATCCCCACCCCCGACGGATCATCACTCAGACGTTCAGTGAGAAATGTCTTAAGTTCTGGGATCTTGTCTTCGTCCACGGTCATTCCCGCCGCCATGGCATGACCACCGCCATTGACGAGAAGCCCCACTTGGCGTGCCGCAATTACCGCTGCTCCTAAGTCAATACCCGGCACCGAACGCCCCGACCCCTTGGCCATACCCCTGTCCAAAGCGAAGACGCAAGCCGGTTTGTTAAAACGTTCCTTCAGCCTGCCGGCGACGATACCGATGACGCCAGGATGCCATCCCTCGCCAGCCGCAAAAAGGACAGAAGCGGCCGATGCCTCTTCCTCGACCTGTCTGGTCGCGGCCTCCAGAACACCAACCTCGATGACACGACGCTTCTGGTTAAAAGCATCCAGATCGACAGCCATGATGTGTGCTGCTGCAGGATCGTCGCAAGAAAGAAGGCGCGTGCCCAGATCGGCGCGGCCTACCCGCCCCCCAGCATTGACCCGGGGGCCAAGGATGAATCCTAAATGATAGTCGCCAGGTTTTTCCCTCACTCCAGCCACATCAGCCAGCGCCATAAGACCGGCATTACCACGGCGACTCATGATTTTGAGCCCTTGGGCCACATAGGCCCGATTCAAGCCTTTAAGAGGCACCACATCGCATACTGTGCCAAGCGCCACCAAGTCGAGCCATTGCATGAGATCCGGCTCAGGTCGCATTTCGTCATACCAGCCTTCTTCACGTAAGAGGCGGTTGACGGCCACCACCAGAAGGTAGGCCACGCCCACAGCAGCCAGATGCCCAAACCCGTCGCTTTCATCGAGGCGGTTGGGATCAACCACGGCACAAGCCTCGGGTAGTGAGGGCTCAGCCTCATGATGATCCACCACAATCACGTCTAGCCCCATCCTGGCTGCGGCCGCTAGCGGCGCGAATGCCGTGATTCCGCAATCCACCGTAATCACCAGAGCTGCACCCTCGGCATGCAGATTCTTCAGGGCAGCCTCGTTGGGGCCGTAGCCCTCGGCCATGCGGTCGGGCACATAGAAAACGGTTTTGCCCCCCACGACGGAGAGGAATCTAAGCAACAGGGCGCATGAAGTGGCTCCGTCCACGTCGTAATCGGCGAAAACTGCAATGGTTTCACCATCGCTCAGAGCGCGGTGGATACGTGAAGCCGCCACCTTCATGTCATGCAGCGTGGTTGGGTCAGGCATATAATGGCGCAGAGTGGGATCAAGGAAGGCCTCCCCCTCCTCTGATGTCACCCCGCGTGCGGCTAGGATCCGGCCCACGATCTCTGGCACCTCCAAGCGCTGCGAAAGGAGCAATGCTGCACGCTCATCAGCCAGGCGCAACCGCCATCTTTTGCCTGTTAGCGAGCGTTCCACGCCGAGGAAAGCCTCCCCGGTATCTTGTGTTTCGAACGCTACCGCCTCAGCCACAGGAGCCACCACAGAAATCGCCTGGCAAGATCGAGTGCATGGCTCACTATCGGAGAAAACCTCCACCACCTCAACATCATCCTTTTGAATGGAGAGATGGTGTGGGCTATAAAACACGTACAACAGTTTTCATTCTGAAGAGAAAGAGCTATGCCCAGAGATAAGGTTCTGGTAGCGCAAGGAGGTGGCCCCACCGCCGTTATCAATCAATCCCTAGTCGGCGTGGTGCTGGAGGCCCGCAAGAGTAGAAACGTGGGCCGTGTATACGGTGCCTTTCATGGCGTGCGCGGCATCGTGGATGAGGATTTTGCAAACCTGTCCCGAGAAAGCGAAACCAATCTTGAGAAGGTGGCGGCGACACCCTCCTCGGCGCTTGGCTCTACTCGCGACAAGCCAGATGAAAAATACTGCCGGGATATCCTGGCCTCCATCCAAGCCCACGATATCGGCAAGTTCTTCTATATCGGCGGCAATGATTCCTCCGACACCCTGCGTATTCTTTCCGAACAGGCACGAAAGAAACGCTACCCCCTACGCTGTGTCCATGTACCCAAGACCGTAGACAACGATCTGGTTCTGAACGACCACACGCCGGGCTACCCCTCCGCCGCCCGTTTTGTGGCCGGGGCCTTTACCGGGGTTAGCCTCGACGTCCGTGCTATTCCTGGTGTCTACGTGGGCGTTGTCATGGGCCGCCATGCAGGCTTTCTCACCGCTGCCTCGGCCTTAGGCCGCCACCACGAAAATGATGGTCCCCATTTGATCTACCTACCGGAACGCACCTTCAATACGAAGGCCTTCCTACGCGACGTGAAACTGGTATACAAACGGCTGGGACACTGCGTTATCGCCGTGAGTGAGGGCATCCATGACGGACGCGGCGTGCCTATCGCTACCAAGCTTTCGGATAAGGTAGAGCGCGATGCCCACGGAAATGTGCAGCTTTCTGGGTCCGGTGCCCTAGGTGACATGCTGGCCAAGAACATTAAGGATACTCTGGGCATCAAGCGGGTGCGCGCCGACACCCTGGGCTATCTCCAGCGTTCCTTCCTGGAGTGTGTTTCCGACGTAGATCAAATGGAAGCACGAAGGGCGGGCGTTATGGCAATGCGGTTTGCAGCTCAGGGGAAGGATGGCTCAGTGACCATCCGCCGTAAGCCCGGAGAGACCTACAAAATAGAATACAAATTGGCGAGGCTGGCCTCCGTAGCTGGCAAAACCCGTTCCATGCCGACGAATTTAATCGCCAAGAACGGCACTGATATCACACCCGCCTTCCGCAAGTATCTACGGCCGCTGCTGGGGTCACACATGCCCGTCCACAAGCACCTTAGCGATAAACGAGTGCGGAAGATCCTAGGTTAGGGAATCTCCCTAAAGCTGCTCAATACGAATCATGCATGGCGGTTCCTCAACAACTGGTAGCGCACCGATCTTCGCTAGGGCCTCGATCATGGCAGATTCCTGTGTTTCATGAGTGGTCATAACCACAGTCACCACACCCAAGGAGGCGTCGGCGCGGCCATGCTGGAGCATTGATTCCATAGAAATTTTCCCATCTCTGAGGATGGCAGAAATATCAGCGATGACGCCTGGCTTATCGGTCACAGAAAGGCGGATATAATAGGCTCCGGAGTGGTTTTTCATAGGCACGGAGGACATCTTTTCAAGTTCCGTTACAGGACGCCCGAAGGTGGGAATGACAACGCCCCGGGCGATATCCACCATGTCGGCTACCACAGCAGAGGCCGTGGGATGAGACCCGGCACCCGCCCCTTCAAACATGGCGGGGCCAACGAAGTCGCCCTCCACCATCACCGCGTTAAGTACACCCTCTACGTGAGAGAGCGGCGCGCCGGTAGGGATGAGACAGGGATGAACTCGCTGTTCCACACCTTGTTCTAGACGCCGTGTGGTGCCCAGTAGCTTAATGCGATACCCCAGTTCCTCGGCACAAGCGATGTCACGTGCTGTGATGTGGCGGATACCCTCTACATAGATGCCGTCGAAATTAATAATACAACCGTAGGCCACGGCAGTAAGTAGGGCCAGCTTGTGGGCGGCGTCCACGCCGTCTACGTCAAAACTAGGGTCGGCCTCGGCATAACCAAGAGATTGCGCCTCTGCCAGAACCTCGTCGAATTCCTTGCCAGTGGCGCGCATGGCCGAGAGGATATAGTTGCAGGTACCGTTTAAAATTCCTGTGATGCGGGCGATACGGTTTCCCGCCAGTCCCTCGCGCAAGGCCTTGATGATGGGAACACTCCCAACCACCGCCGCCTCGTAGGCCAGCACCACCCCTGCCTTTTCCGCCTGTGCCGCTATCTCTATGCCGTGATGGGCAAGCAGCGCCTTGTTCGCCGTAATCACATGGCGACCCTTTGCTATGGCCGCCTCGCATACCTCACGGGCAATGCCTTCGGAGCCACCAATAAGTTCCACTACCACGTCCACGTCCGTTTCGGCCACCATTTGCAAAGCGTCGTCAAAACAGGAAATCTTGCCCAGATCCACACCACGGTCGCGCCCAGTATCGAGATCGGCCACTGCCACTACGCGTAGCGGCTGCAAGGCGCGCTCCGCTAGAAGGCCGTCTTGGCGGTCGAGCAACTGCAGCGTTCCCGTACCCACCGTGCCAAGACCGGCAATAGCAATGTTTAGCATGTCACTCATGAAGCCACCCGTTTCTCGTAATCTTCCGCCAGCTTGCCGGAATTCTTCATTAACGCCTTAATGCTGCGTAGGGCCTGGCGGGTGCGGTGGAGGTTTTCCACTAGGGCAAAACGCACGTGATTGTCACCATATTCACCGAATCCCAAGCCCGGCGACACCGCCACCTTGGCTTCGCTCAGCAGTAATTTTGAAAAGGCCACCGAGCCGAGATGGGAAAATGCCGGAGGGATGGGTGCCCAAGCGAACATAGTGGCCTTGGGCAGGGGCACCTCCCATCCCGCTTGAGCCAGGCCTTCCACCAGCACATCGCGGCGCTCCCGGTAGAGGGTGCGGGTTTCCTCAACGCAGTCCTGTGGACCACATAGCGCCGCCGTGGCGGCTACCTGGACTGGGGTGAAGGCACCGTAATCCACATAGGACTTGATGCGCGTCAGGGCGGCGATGAGACTATGGTTGCCGAGACCAAAGCCGATGCGCCAACCCGGCATAGAATAGGTCTTGCTCAATGAATAGAACTCGATGGCTACATCCTTGGCGCCAGGAACCTGGAGGATGGAGGGTGGTGGCTCGTCGAAATAGATTTCAGCATAGGCATTGTCGGAAATCACGTAGAGATCATGATGGCGACAGAAATCCACGATGCAAGCATAGAAATCCAAGTCCGCCACCTCTGCAGTGGGGTTAGCGGGAAAGTTGATGATCAGCCCCACGGGATGAGGCGAGCAATTCTTCACCGCCCGCTCTAGACCTTCCATGAAGTCTATACCCTGCCCGATGGGCACCGAGCGCACCGTAGCCCCGGCGATGATGAATCCGAAGGCGTGAATGGGATAGCAGGGGTCTGGCACCATAAATACGTCGCCCGGCATGGATATGGCCTGGGCCAGATTTGCTAACCCCTCTTTTGAGCCAAGTGTAACGATAGCCTCCGTTTCAGGGTCTATGTCCACATTGAAGCGACGCTTGTAGTAGTCTGCCACCGCCTTACGCAACCCTGGAATCCCCCGCGAGTTGGAGTAGCGATGGGTGCGCGAGTTATTCACCGTCTCTACCAGCTTATCTACGATATGGGACGGCGTAGCAGAATCTGGATTGCCCATACCAAAATCGATAATATCCTCTCCAGCCGCGCGAGCGCGTGACTTTATGCTGTCCACTTCTGCGAAGACGTAAGGCGGCAGTCGCTTGATACGGGGAAATTCGTGCTCAGCCATTTGTGATCAAACTCTTACACGCAATGCGCCGGGAATGTGCGGACCCGGCTTATGAACAGCCGGCATTATGCTGGCGCGCTTCAAGGCTGCAAGCCTTGATCGGTGATGCTGTGTTATAAAAAACCCAGAACCGCCTAATAATCGAGATAAATCTCGGCCCGGCGGTTGCCAGCCTCGCCAGCGGGCATGACCTCCAAGTAAATGGGCTCGGAATCCGACTTTGCTCCCACGTAGAGATCCTTGGCCAGGACGCCGTATTTCATCAGTGCCACAGCCACCGAATTGGCACGGCGTACCGAAATATTGAAATTTGTTAGTTGATGCTTCAGTGGGTCCATGTCCCCGGTCCAGCTGCTGGCAAAACCGATCACCCGGAGTGTGCCACCACTCTTCTTCTGGGACTCGGCGATTTTTTTCAACTGGCGGTGGTTGGACTCCGACAAGATGGCCGAGCCGTTGCCGAACCGGATCAACCCAACCTGAGCGGAGACTCCGGAACGACTGGCATCAAATTTTTCCAAGGGGGCGGGAACGGCCTCGGCCTTGGCCATGTCCTTGGATATTCTTTCAGGCGGCGGCTGAGGGGACTGTACCTTTTCCATGTCCGGACTCGCTACGTTTTCCACCGATCCCCGGAGCGCGGCTACCGGTGGTCCACCGGGTTCAGGTATAGGTGGGGGAAGTGGTAAGCCTCTGTCTTCCGCCATAGGCACCGTCGTAACGGTCTTGGGCATGGGTGGTGCTGGCGTCGCGATTTCATCGGTATAGCGGCGGTCAGAAGTATCAGCAACTAGGCCCTCAGCTACTTTTTGACGCTTACCCCCCGGCGGCGCGTCTGGAACCGAGGACAGTTTTGGGAAATCTTTATCGGTACCGGGAACTTCCTCGCTGGCGGGCGTTGCCTTCACCCCTTCCTCTTCCTCCTCGTCTCCGAACCAGCCCGTCGCATCCTTGTACCATTCCACTGGGTTTAGGGTGTCGGGAACGTTTGAGCATCCCGAAAGCATCAGAAAAGCCGCCCCCAGCAGAGCCATGGTGAGAAATTGAGAATCGTATCTGTACGGAAAAAGAAGCGCTTTCATGTCATCACACCCGTGGAAACTAAAAATTACATAGAGAAAGGGATGAATGATCATAACATTTGTCACGGTCCTGTCAGATGAAAGATTCGTACATGGCTTGATTATTTAATCCTTTACAATTTTATTGCAGCGCAGCATAAAAACAGAGAAAAAATTTCCTACGTACCACAAGGCGTGACGAAGCCCTTTTCAGCCCCCTGAAAGCCCTGCAAACGGTCGGAAATACCTCTCTCTCTCCACGGACTTACATGCCCAGACAAGCGCCTCTTGAAAACGACTCAACGGAAAATGCCATCCCCGATCCCGCGGAACTTGCCGCCACGGTGGTGAAGATCGCCGACAGAAGCCAGCAGATCATCACCCGCTTCTTGGAACATCAAGGTGAGGTTCTGCACGCTGATCCCTTCAACATCGGTTCCGCTTTCCTGGAGTTAACAGCACGTATGATGGATAACCCGGAAA
>JASLYJ010000024.1:8389-14120 GCA_030739855.1 Alphaproteobacteria bacterium
GAAATGGTGTTCAAAGCCCATGCCTCCCTGTGGCAGGGATATATGGACTTGTGGTGGAACACGTCGCGAACCCTGAGCGGCGAAAAGGTGGCCCCGGTGGTGGAGACAGAACCAGGTGACCGCCGCTTCCACCATGAAGACTGGGAAAAAAATAGCGTCTTCAATTTCATCAAGCAGTCCTATCTCATGACCTCGCGCTGGCTCCAGGCCACGGTGCGCGAGGTAGAGGGGATGGACGAAAAAACCACCCAAAAGGTGGAGTTCTACACCCGCCACTTCGTCGATACCCTTTCACCCAGCAATTTCGTCCTTAGTAATCCAGAAGTACTGCGCGCCACCATTGAGACCAAGGGTGAGAACCTAATCCAGGGCCTTAACAACATGCTTGCCGACCTGGACCGCGGCGAGGGTCGGCTTGCAATCACCATGACCGACCACGATGCTTTTACCATAGGAGAAAACATCGCCGCCACTTCGGGGAAAGTGGTATTCCAGAATGAATTGCTTCAGCTTATCCAGTTCGCGCCCACTACAGAAAAAGTGAAGCGTCGCCCTCTGCTGATAATCTCCCCTTGGATCAACAAGTACTACGTTCTCGATCTCTCACCCAAGAAATCCTTCGTTAAATGGGCCCTCGACCAGGGACATACCTTATTTATTATTTCCTGGGTCAACCCCGATGAAAAACTCAGCCACAAGAGCTTCGAAGACTATATGTTCGAGGGGCCGCTGGCGGCCCTAGATGCTATCGAGAAAGCCACCGGAGAGCACGAGATCAACGCTATCGGCTATTGCATCGGTGGCACCCTTCTAGCTGCCACTTTGGCCTATATGGCAGAGAAAAAGGACGATCGCATCAAGAGCGCCACCTTCTTCACTACACTCATGGATTTCAGTGACCCCGGAGAGTTGGGGGTTTTCATCGATGAAGTACAGCTTGGAGAGCTAGAAGAAAAGATGCGTTCTCAGGGCTATCTCGGCGGCCGCGAAATGGCCACCACTTTCAACATGTTGCGCGCCAACGACCTGATCTGGTCCTTTGTGGTAAACAACTACCTGCTGGGAAAGGACCCCTTCCCCTTCGATCTGCTGCACTGGAACGCCGACTCCACCCGCATAGCGGCGGAAATACACAGTTTCTACCTACGCAATATGTATTTGCAAAACAACCTGGTGAAGCCAGGAGGAATCACCTTAGGTGGTGTACCTGTCGATTTAGGAAAGATAAAGACTCCCTCCTTCATGCTCTCCTCCCGCGAGGACCATATTGCTCCCTGGAAAAGCACCTATGCGGCGACCTGGCTGCTGGCTGGGCCGGTGAAGTTCGTATTAGCCGCCTCAGGTCATATCGCTGGGGTCATCAATCCACCCCAGGCTGGGAAATATTGCTACTGGACCCACAATCGCAACCTCAGGGAGCCAGAAAAATGGCTTGCAAGCGCAAACCGAAGCGAAGGGTCTTGGTGGCCAGAATGGGAAAAATGGATCACCAAGTTCTCCGGCGGCAAGGTGCCCTCCCGGATTCCTGGTGACGGCAGGCTCGAGCCCATAGAAGACGCCCCTGGCTCCTACGTGATAGCGTAAATTCTCTGAAGTACGATTACCACACAACCACTGAATCGCGCAGTTCCAACACCGTATAAATGGCCCGTAGTAGACGCAGTCTGTCGGTCAATCCAGCCGGTCTTGGGTCCACATGGTTGAGACTCTCAAGAAGAAACAGTTCGCTCCGCCCTGGCGCCAGGGCGCGAGCCAGAGCCATGCTCTCTGTCTCCGGAATAATGGGATCGTCGCGACCATGTACCAAAACAAAGCTCACTCCCAGCGAGGCCATATTCCGGTGCGTAAGATCAAGGGCAGCAATATCCTCAGCGATGCGGGAAGGCAGGGCAGCGATCAGCGTTTCCACCTGTTCGGGATCGTTATTGACGAGAAGCGCATGGACCGACTTTCCTTCGGGACTAAGTTTGCTTACTAGGTCATTAATATGAGCTTCCATATTATCTAGCTTGCGTTCCGCTATCTGCGCTAGCAATGCCCCGTCGGCGCGAGAATCGAGCCGTCCGGTGTTACCGCGCACGAAGGCCCACTTGCCGTAGGCGTTGGGGTAGCGATGCCGCCAAGACTTACCCCTTTCTTTGCGGTAATAACCGGTGGTGAAAAAGGTAATCACTGCCGTCATGTCATAATAACCACCAATGGCCAGAACAAAATCCACCTTCTCCGCCATGCCTGGCTCGAACAGTGCCAGCACTGCCGGGCCCACAGCGTAGGAAACCGCCGTTATACCCATCTTTCCCCGCCCCGCCAGACGGCTATTAAGATGACGCGCCGCGGCGGCAATACCAGCGGCATCTTCCGGCCCTATCCGGAGGTCACGTAGACGGGGAAGGTCCGGGACAAGAACCATAAACCGCGCTCGTGCCAGGGTGGTGGCGAGGGCCACCAAACGCGGATCGTCTTTCCCCTTTCTGGCGACGCCGGGAACCAAGACCATGCCCGCTAACTCCGACTCTGCGGAAGAGTAAAGGTCGCCTGCAAAAGCGCCGGATCCATCCCTACCACCGTAGAACACGGCCTCGCGCAACGGAGACGTGGTCAATGCCTTTAGTTCACTAGAGCCGGTTCCAGCATTAATATCGTCGAGTAATCGCGCAGCCTCTACCAACCGAGATGGCGAACAACTAGGCAGAGTCGCGAAAAACGTACACACCATAAAAAAAATAACCAGGGGCTTCGGACATATGCTCTGATTCCACCCCAGATCGGCACTGCTTTCAGGGGATCGTCTTTTTCCAATATATTCTTTGGATAACTGGTAATGGCGCTGGGCCAAATCCAGAATGAATGCTGTCCCCGCATTACTGACGACACGGATGGGTTTAGCGAGATTACCAGCCCAAAGTTCGTTCGCCATTACGGTCTTGACAGGCGCCAACTTTTCCCCAGTGTCGGGTCCCATGGCCGCGCGCCTTACGGGGAAAGTGATAAGTCTTTGAGGCCAGCGGTCTCGTCCAAACCAGACATGAGATTGAAGTTTTGCACCGCCTGTCCACTAGCCCCTTTAACCAAATTATCAATTACTGAAAGTAGGATAGCGCAACCTGGTCTGCGGTCGGCGAAAACCGCCATATGGCAGGCGTTAGATCCGCGCACATGCCGGGTAGAGGGCATAGCGCCTTCTTCCAGCACCCGCATGAAGGGCGCATTGGAGTAAGAAGTGACCAGTTCCGCCCGCAGGTCCTTAGCGTCCGCACCCCCAGAAAGCCGCACATAAATGGTGGCGAAGATTCCCCGGTTCATTGGTGAAAGATGCGGTGTGAAGGTGATGGTAACGGGGGACCCCGCCGCGTTACTCAGACCCTGCTCGATCTCCGGACTGTGGCGGTGTGTTGCCACCCCATAGGCGGCTAAGCCTTCGGAAACTTCACAGAACAAGTTGGACTCCTTCAACGCCCGTCCCGCCCCGGAAAAGCCGGACTTAGCGTCTATTATAATACCATCGGAGTCAATCAGGCCGGCTTTGAGAAGCGGTGTCAACGGCAGCAAGGAGGCGGTAGGATAACATCCTGGATTAGCCACAAGCCGCGCCGTTTTCACAGCATCCCGTGCCACTTCAGAGAGACCATAGACGGCCTCCTTCTGCAGCTTCGGGGCGGTGTGTTTGCGCCCATACCACTGGACATAGGTGTCTGTGTCAGCAAACCGGAAATCAGCGGAGAGATCGATGATTTTCAAATTATCCGGCAAAGCGGCGATGATCTCCTGCGAGGTCCCGTGGGGCAAGCAGGCGAAGACCACAGATACTTTGGAAAGGTCAGCTTCCGCCGTGGCCACCAGAGGAGGCAGGTCGAGCCCCACTAGATGGGGATGAACCTCGTCTACGGTTTTTCCTGCCTGGCGTTCGGCGGTTAGAACTTTCAATTCGGTTTCCGGATGGCAGGAGAGAATCCGTACGAGCTCAGCCCCAGTATAGCCGCTGGCCCCCAAGATGGCGGTGGGGACTGCCATGGAAATTCCTTTCGTCGATTTAGTCATGGTCCACTTCTTAAATCAGGTATGAGAATAAAGCCGCGTGAGGTCAAAGGAAAGCGGCCTCCACGTAGTTCCGGTAGAGAAAGGGATCACCCAACCGGGAACACCCTTCTTTCGCAACTAAAAAACCTTGTGGCTTAACGTTTTGAGAACTGGTGGCTTCGGCGGGCCTTGTGGCGACCATACTTTTTGCGTTCCACCACGCGCGCATCACGGGTGAGGAATCCACCTTTCTTGAGGATCGGCCGTAGGCTGGGCTCGTAGTTAACGAGGGCACGGCTGATACCGTGACGCACAGCACCAGCTTGGCCAGAAAGACCGCCACCGGAAACCGAACAATCCACATCGAGTTCTGAACCACGACTGGTCAGCTCAAAGGGCTGGCGGATGAGCATGCGCAATACCTGACGGGCGAAATAGGTATCCATTTCCTTGCCGTTGACCGTGATCTTACCGCTTCCAGGCTTCACCCAGACTCGAGCCACGGCATCCTTGCGCTTACCGGTGGCATAGGCGCGGCCAGAGGCATCAAGCTTGGGTTCCGAGGGAATAGCTGGCGCTTCCGTCACCGCCGAGACGTCTACATCGGACGCGACGCCAGCCAGTTCCGGAACCACATCGGCTAAAGTCGGGGCATCTCCAGCCATGGTCAGACGCTCCTTCTGTTCTTGTCGTTCATGGCAGCTATATCCAAGGCCTCGGGCTTCTGGGCCTCGTGAGGATGCTTGGAGCCGCTAAAGACCTTTAGATTTTTCATTTGGCGGCGACCTAGTGGGCCGAGTGGCAACATGCGTTCCACCGCCTTGATAACCAGCTGTTCGGGACGCTTGCCGCTAAGGATATTTCCGACGGTTTTTCTGCGGATTCCCCCTGGATGGCCGGTATGACGGGTATATACCTTGTCGGTGAGCTTTTTGCCAGTGAGCTTTACCTTCTCAGCATTGATGATCACAATATTGTCTCCGCAATCCATGTGGGGCGTGAAGCTGGGCTTGTGCTTACCCCGCAACATCCTGGCAATAACCGCGGCCATACGGCCAAGAACAAGGCCTTCAGCGTCGATCACGTACCACTTCTTTTCGATCTCCGAGGGCTTGGCGGAATAGGTCTTCATGATAGTTTTTTGTAGTCCGTCTGTAGTATTCGATTCTGTCACGCCAAGCCTAAATCAGACGCCAGCGGGGCGCGGAGTATGCCACGCAACCAAAGCAAGTCAATATACAAAAAACTAGAGAAAATAGATGGTTATGATGCGGTATCATGGTAGTCGTATAGTTGTGGGGGGATTTAGGCGGTTTCTCTTGCCAGCCAGTCTAGGTATTGAGGATTGCCGTCCTCGATGGAGAGAGAGGCCACACAGGGGCAGTCATAGCTGTGTAGCTCCCTGACGCGCCCGATGATAGCGGGAACACTGTTCTTGATGGTTTTGGCGATAAGGATGGTTTCGTCGGTCTCCTCGATCTTGCCCTCCCAGTGATAAATAGACCGCATGCCGGGGATGATGTTGACGCAGGCGGCGAGGCGCTCCTCCACGAGGGCGGCGGCAATGGCGCGGGCTTCGGATTCGGATCCGGCGGTTATGTAGATAAAACGGAACTCCATGACTCTCCTCCCTGGAAAATCCGGCCTGCGGGGGCCTGGACAGGATATATGATCAACTTTTGAAATACACTTATCAAAGTGAGATATCTCTTTG